>JAVHRG010000247.1:0-2303 GCA_036171535.1 Sulfurospirillum sp.
AGCGTGGGCTCACACACCACCCAATTATCCCTATTGGGTCAAACGACTTGCCCTTAAAAAACCATTTGTGGCGATGGTCGAAACAACCATTGTCGGGTTTATAGAACTCGAAGAGAATGGACACATCGACTGTGCCTACACCCATCCAACGTATCAAAAATGTGGTGTGATGAGCGAGCTTTTTGCGTATGCCCAAAATTTGGCAGAGCAAAAAGGCATAAAACGTTTATACCTCAAAGCCTCCATCGTCGCAAAACCTTTTTTTGAAAAACGAGGTTTTAAAACACTTCATCGCAATGAAATCAAGAAAAATGGGCAGATGATCATCAATTATTCGATGGAGAAAATGCTCAGCTGAATCTTTACATGTAAAACTATTTTAAACTCTTTTCTTCTTGATCCTGTAATATGTTCGTACTATAATCATCCTAACGCTATCGTAATAAGGAGTGAACATGTATTTACTATTGGTTGCAAGTTTAAATGAAAACATGAAGTTGGCACGAAGAATAGAAAAAAGCCTAGAAACGATGGGAATTCAAAGTCAAATTATCAATTTAGTCGATTTGAACATCACCCTGTACGACTCAACAAAAGAGGCAAATGACGGCATTCCAAGCAAAATCACGGAACTTTCAAACACCATGAAAACTGCCACAGGCTACATCGTCGTATCGCCCGAATACAACTACTCCATTCCACCGTCCCTTACCAATGTCATCGCATGGTTATCCAGAAGCGGTGAAAATTTTAGAGAACTCTTCACCCTAAAATACATCCAACTCGCCACCCACTCAGGCGTAGGTGGAAATGATGTCTGCAACGCAATGCGAACCCAATTTTCAAGACTAGGAGCCATTGTTGCGCCCAGAGAGATTGTCACGACACCTCAAAAAGAGGTCGAAGAGGGAAGTTTGCAGAGAATTTTGAGCCAGTTTGTGGGGATTTCGCAGAAGTAAGGGTAATCTTTTTAATAACAAAAGAAAGGGTTAAACCTTAGATGTAAAAAAGTTTAAACCTGATCCTTTTTACTTTTTTCTCTAAAAAGTATATTTACTACTAGGATAAATTAGAATCCGTTTATAATTCTTTCATTGATATGCTAAAAAATATAGGAGAAGAAAATTCTCATGTTTCGGAAGAATTGATAAAAATTGAGGAGTATAAAAATTTCAGACATTCATTAGGAGAAGAATCTGATAGAGGGAGTGCTTTAATGGCGGCAGCATTTATCGAAGAAAAGATTGGAGAGTTACTTCAGTTATTCTGTGTCGATAATAAGAAAATATATATAAGACTATTTGAAAACAATGGTGCATTAGCAACATTCTCTAGTAAAATTGATTTAGCTTTTTTGCTAGGAATAATTCCAAAAAATATTTTTGACGACTTACATTTACTTCGTAGAATAAGAAATGATTTTGCTCATAAGGCTTCTCATATCACTTTTGAATCGAGCCCAATTAAAGAACGTTGTTATTCATTTAGCGTTTTGGTCAAAACTCAATTAAAAGATCATCCAAGAGCATATTTTTTACGTGCAATGACGGTCATTCTAACTTTTATTGGTGGACAATCTCAAAATCTAAAGAAGTGTACCATGATCGAAAATTTTAATACTGATGCTATTGAGCAGATGATGCAAAAAGTTAATCAGCATATACAAAAGAATTGAACTAAAAGAACTGTTAAGTATTTTTCTTTGAGCCTCAAGTTTTACATGTAAGGGAAAATCCTTACATGTGAAACTCTCTCACTCCTCAATTTTCTGCATCCGATAATACAAAACAGGAATCACCAAAAGCGTCAAAATAGCCGAACTCACCACACCGCCGATCATTGGGGCGGCGATGCGTTGCATGACTTCACTTCCGACACCGTTCAACCACATAATCGGTAACAGTCCACCAAGTATGGCAAACACGGTCATCAGTTTAGGACGGACTCTCAGCACAGCGCCTTCAAAGATGGCTTCTTGTACCGCTTCTTTGGTTCTACTTTTTACATGTAAAAGCGCTTCTTCAAGATAGATGATCATCACGATCGCCGTCTCCACCGCGATGCCGATGAGTGCTAAAAAGCCCACGATGACGGCAATGGAGAGGTTGAAGTTGAGATAATCCACATACAAAAATCCACCGACCGCGGCAAGTGGCAAGGTCAAAAAGACCAAAAGCGCATTTTTAAACGAGCCAAGGCCTAAGTAGATGAGCATAAACGTGACCAAAAGCGTGAGCGGAAGAATGAACTGCAAACGCTCCATGGCACTTTCTAGGTATTCGCTCTCCCCTGCCCAACCGATG
>JAVHRG010000248.1:0-2296 GCA_036171535.1 Sulfurospirillum sp.
GGACTTTCTCAAGTAGAAGTCAATCGCTTCTTAAAACAATTTGCCAATGCCGCAAAAATGGCGAAGAAGTTCTCGGGTAAAAAGGGAATGCAAGATCTTCAAAATATGCTTTCACAGAGTAAACACGCACATCTTCGCTAAGGTGTGACGGTTTATATTTGCATGTAATCGTTACATGTAAATCTAAGTCGTAGAAAAAATTTAAGGAGACCATAAAAATGGCAACAGTTGTAAGATTAACACGAATGGGTAGAAATAAAACTCCATTTTACAGAATCGTCGTAACAGACAGTAGAAAAAAACGTGACGGTGGATCAATCGAAACTATCGGTTATTACAATCCATTAACAGAGCCACAAGTTATCAAATTTGATGCTGAGAGACTTGCGTATTGGAAAAGCGTTGGCGCAAAGATGAGTGACAGGGTTGCTAAAATCACTGGTAAATAATCATGATTGACAAATTTCTCGAAGAGTTTGCCAAACTTTTGGTAGACAATCCAGCAGGTGTACGCGTTGAGCGAAGCGATGTTGATGGAACATTTTGCGAAGTTGTCATCTATGCAGATAAAATTGATACCGGTAAGTTGATTGGTAAAGATGGCAAAATGATCAATTCACTCAAGACGCTTATCTCTGGTTGTAAAGCCAAAGACGGTAAATCGTATCGAGTGACTGTCAAAGCTAACGATGAATAATCAATCTTCTCCCATTGAAGTCGCTCAAATCGGGCGGCTCGTGGGCTTAAAAGGTGAGCTTAAACTTCACCTTCAATGCGATTTTCCAGAGCAATTTCAAAAAGGCAGAAAGTTTAAAACCCAGAAAGGTGAAGAACTAGAAGTTTTTTCGTTTAATCTCTCACGTGAGTTGATCTCGTTTGTTGGGTACCAAAGTAGAGAAGAAGCTGCAAAGCTTGTCAATACTTTTTTGTTGACCACCCAGGAAAATTCGATCCATGAATGTGCTCTAAAAGAGGGTGAATTTTTTTGGTTTGACCTCATTGATGCACGTGTCATTGATGAAGATGGAACCGTATTGGGTGCTGTGGATGAAATAGAACGTATCGCTGCAACGGACTATTTGGTCATTAAAACCGATGAAACATTAGTGAAAAAAGGGCTTGCTAAAACCTTTTATTTGCCGTACATTGAACGCTATATCATTACATTTGATAAAGCTAAAAAAGAGGTACTCAGCAAAGACGGTTTGGGAATTCTGGAAAATTCTTAATGCAATTTTCGTATGTGACACTCTTTGAGGGGTTGATTGCTTCGTATTTTGAAGACTCAATTTTGAAACGTGCCATTGCAAAAGAGCTTTTAAGTGTTGAATTTTTTAATCCAAGAGATTATACCCGCAACAAACATGGTAAAGTCGATGACTATCAAGCTAGTGGCGGAGCAGGGCTTGTACTTTTTCCTCAACCCTTATTTGATCTTTTACGTTCAATCAAACAATCATCAAGTGAAGCATATATTATTTTCCCGACACCTTCTGGGAAACTGTTTACGCAAAATGATGCTAAGCGATTGGCCTCTAAAAAACATTTGGTTTTTGTGAGTGGTCGCTATGAGGGAATTGACGAGAGAGTTATTGAAACATTTGCCGATGAGCTTTTTTGCATAGGCGACTATGTTTTAACGGGTGGTGAGCTTCCTAGCCTTGTGATGAGTGATGCGATTAGTCGCAATATAAAAGGGGTTCTTGGAAACGAGGATTCATTGAGTGTGGAGAGTTTTGAGAACCTTCTCTTAGAAGCACCGTGTTTCTCAAAACCACCGATTTATGAAAATAAATCAGTGCCCTCAGAGTTTTTAAAGGGTAATCACGCTAAAATCACAAGCTTAAAAAATAAAATGTCTGAATCTAAAACAAAATACTTCAGACCAGATCTGTTTTCTCGCTTTAGCGTGAGGCATTGAACAATGAAAAGGATTATACCATGAGAAATAAATTTATCGAAGCTTTTGAAGCAGGACAGATTGCGAGTAAAAATGTTCCTGAGTTTAGAGCAGGGGACACACTAAGAGTTGCTGTAAAAATCGTTGAGGGCGACAAACAACGCATTCAAAATTTTGAAGGTATTTGTATCGCAAGACGCGGTCAAGGCACAGGCGAAACATTTATGGTTCGTAAAATTGGTGCAAACAGTGTTGGCGTTGAGAGAATTTTCCCAATCTATTCTGATAGTATTGATGAAATCGTCGTTCTTAGACGCGGCGTTGTTAGACGCGCGAAATTGTTCTATCTTAGAGATAGACGTGGTAAAGCTGCAAAAATTAGAGAACTTAGAAAAT
>JAVHRG010000249.1:0-2284 GCA_036171535.1 Sulfurospirillum sp.
TATCGTTGCGGCGCGTCCTGCGATGGGTAAAACAGCATTTTGTCTTAACTTGGCACAAAATGCACTTGATCACAGTCGTGGTGTCGCGATCTTTTCACTTGAAATGCCAGCAGAGCAGTTGATGTTGAGGATGTTAAGTGCTAAAACCTCTATACCGCTTCAAAAGCTTAAAGTGGGTGATATGAGTGATGAGCAGTGGGGAAGACTTACGAGTGCGGCGGATGAGATGAGCAAGCGCAAATTTTTTGTAGACGATAATGGCTCTGTGGATATTCATAAAGTGCGCGCAAAACTTCGTAAACTTAAAAGTCAACACCCTGAAATATCAATGGCGATTATTGACTACTTACAGTTGATGAACTCAGCGGGAAATAAAGATCGTCACTTGGAAGTCAGTGATATTAGCCGTGGGTTAAAGCTTTTAGCACGTGAATTGAACATTCCGATCATTGCTCTTTCACAGTTAAACCGTGGACTTGAAAGCCGAAGCGATAAACGACCAATGCTGAGCGATCTAAGAGAATCGGGTGCGATTGAGCAAGATGCCGATATGATCTTGTTTGTTTACCGCGATGATGTCTACCGCATTCGCGAAGAGAAAGAGAAAGAGCAAAAAGCTCGAACGGAAGGGAAAGAGTACAAGAGTAACTTTTTTGAAAAACCTGAAGAGCTTGCCGAAGTCATTGTGGGTAAAAACAGAAATGGACCTGTTGGTGTTGCCAATCTTGTTTTCCAAAAAGCGTGCACGCGCTTTGTCGATGGCGGTGGCAAAATTCCAATAGAAATTGTCTATAAAGAAGCCAGTTTGGATACCAAAGAGGCGAAAATCAGTATGCCTGCACTTTAATGTTAAGCGTACCACTCTTTGTCAGCAAAAAGGAATTTTTTCTGACATTGGCGGTGGTGCTTTGTGTTGCGTTTACCTCTCTTGCGATTGACTTTTATCAGTTCAAAGAACTTACCAAAAATGCTTTACATGTAAACACAGCGACGGTACTGAATCATTACACGAAGACGAATGAAAAAGGGCGAACGTACGATGTTTTCAAGCTCAAACTTGATGGCAATAGCGCGGAGGTTTATACGACTTCATGGCGCATATCTTCTATCCCTATTAAAAGCCGTGTAAAGGTAAAACTGAACGTTGAAAAAGTAACGTTTCTTGCGTATCTTCAAGGTTTTTTTGCCCCTTCTTTGAGCGTGTATGAAATCTATGAAGATAATCCTCCGCTACTTGATGTGAAACCACTCTATCATTGGATTGATATGCAACATGACAATGAAAAGATAGCGGAACTCTATAAAACACTGCTTTTTGCCACGCCTATTTCGAAGGAGCTTCGCGATGAAGTCCAAAAGTGGGGGATTTCGCATCTGATTGCCATTAGTGGCTACAATGTAGGCGTGATCTCATTTCTACTTTTCTTTTTTCTGAAGCCACTTTATCAATTTTTTCAAAGTCGTTATTTTCCATACCGAAATCTTACGGCTGATTTGACGATGGTGGTATTGGTCGTTTTATTTGCGTATATGGTTGTGATCGATTTTGTACCATCTTTTTTGAGAGCGTTTGCGATGAGTATTTTAGGCTTTTTTTTCTATTCTAGAGGTATTAAAGTGCTTTCGTATGAGATGCTAGGGCTCACTTCCCTTGGGCTTTTAGCACTCTTTCCAGCACTTATTTTTTCACTCTCTTTTTGGTTCTCGGTTGCAGGCGTTTTTTACCTTTTTCTTTTTTTGCACCATTTTAAAAGTCTCAATCGCTGGGTACTACTCAGTATGATTGATTTGGGAGTTTACCTTTTAATGGTGCCAATAGTGCATACATTTTTCCCAGTATTCACCTTTTTACAGTTAACATCACCGCTTTCCAGTTTGGTTTTTATCGTTTTTTATCCATTGGGAGTACTTTTACATGTAATCCATTTAGGAGGAATTTTAGATGCCTATTTACTCGACTTTTTACATGTAAAAGCACAAAGTTACATGCTGAGTTTTCCGTGGTGGATTTTGGTTTTATACGTGGGTGTTTCACTCATGGCAATACGCTCTAAACTGGCACTTTATGGCTGTTTAGGCTTTGCTTTTCTCAGTCTCTTTTTCATTCAATAAGAAACAGAATTTTAAACCATACAGATAGATAAACCATGAAAAATAGATCCATAAAAAGAAAAAAAGCAGGATGCTAAAAGAGCCATAAATGCTCAGATAGGTTTTGTTGTAGGTGACATAGTAGACAAAAAGAATTTTAGAAACATACCAAAAGAGCGAACAGCGGTGAAAC
>JAVHRG010000250.1:0-2273 GCA_036171535.1 Sulfurospirillum sp.
CCCTTATCCTCCAATGAATTAATCATCGAAATTAAAAAAGCATAGTAAAGATCGACTCGACCCTTTAGAAGAAATAAGTTTGCAATGTCCTGTGATTTTGATGAGCCTAAAACTTGTGTTCTGACATAAGGTGGATTTGCGATAATTACATTTGGTCTTTGCATTTTTAATTTATTCCAGCATCTTTTCGCCGATTCCTCTATTTTTGTTGGCGTACCTTACTCAAGGCGATGTTGTATTTATAAACTTTTTTGAAAATCTCGATGGCAGAGCCATCTTTTCCATTCTTTTTCAAGTTTACCCTACAACACTTATGGGATATTGGGTCTGGAATTCACTCCTGCACAAATACCCAGCCTCAAGTGTAGCACCGCTATCGCTTTTAGTGCCTATATTTGGGCTACTTGGCTCCTACTTCGTGTTCAATGAGCCAATCGGAAGCTTGAAGATCATCGCCTGTGCGTTGATCGTCTCAGGTCTTGTCATCAATACGTTTGGTGGTAATTTTCAGTTCAAAAGAGTGTTTGGGAAAGGAAGAGACATCGGGTGATGTCTCTTTACATGTAATGTTCCTATTATTTTTCATTCATTTGCATGTTGATAGAGTTCATATGAATTCCTGTCGCGAACTTGCCCAATGACTTTACCATTGGGGGAAACCAGCCAACTAGAATCATATGAACCACCATCTACAAAATATTGATGTCTATCCATGAGATTAAAAGGGGTCGTAGCTAAACTTTTAACTTTTTGTTACTTTATGCAAAAAACTAAAAGCTATTTTTCTCTTTCAAAAAATTTTACATGTAAAGTTGTTTTCATAGTATTGAAACGCAGAAATGAGAAGTTTAAGCCCTTGAAAAACCAAGGGCTTAAAGTTTTATTGATAAATCTGTCCACCACTCTCTTTAAAGTGTTCTGCTTGCTCTTCCAACCCTTTTTCTAACGCAACATTCACATCTTTCGCACCGATTTTTTCAGCATAATCTCTTACATCTTGTGAAATTTTCATCGAGCAGAATTTTGGGCCGCACATGGAGCAGAAGTGGGCGACTTTGGCACTTTCGACTGGCAAGGTTTTGTCGTGGTATTCGCGGGCTCGGTCTGGGTCGAAACCGATGTTGAACTGGTCGTACCATCTAAATTCAAAGCGCGCTTTGCTCATAGCGTTGTCGCGGATTTGTGCACCTGGAAAGCCCTTTGCTAGGTCGGCGGCGTGGGCGGCGATTTTGTAGGCGATGATGCCTTCTTTGACGTCTTCACGGTTGGGCAAGCCTAAGTGCTCTTTTGGGGTAACGTAGCAGAGCATCGCTGTGCCGTACCAGCCGATTTGTGCCGCGCCGATGGCGGAAGTGATGTGGTCGTACCCCGGAGCGATGTCGGTGACCAAGGGTCCAAGTGTGTAGAAGGGCGCTTCAAAGCAGTCCTCTAACTCTTTGGTCATATTCTCTTTGATCATTTGCATTGGCACGTGACCTGGTCCTTCGATCATCACTTGCACATCGTGTTTCCAAGCGATTTTGGTGAGCTCTCCTAAGGTTTCAAGCTCAGCAAATTGCGCTTCATCGTTGGCATCGTAGAGTGAGCCTGGGCGCAAGCCATCGCCGAGTGAAAAGGCGACGTCGTAGTCTTTCATGATGTCACAGATTTCTTCAAAATGGGTGTATAAAAAACTCTCTTTATGATGATGCAGACACCATTTTGCCATGATGGAACCACCACGAGAGACAATGCCCGTGAGACGTTTAGCCGTCATAGGCACGTATGCTAAACGCACACCTGCATGAATGGTAAAGTAGTCCACCCCTTGTTCAGCTTGCTCGATGAGTGTGTCACGGAACACTTCCCATGTAAGGTCTTCGGCGATGCCATTGACTTTCTCTAAGGCTTGGTAAATCGGCACCGTACCGATGGGCACGGCAGAGTTACGGAGTATCCACTCTCTGGTTTCATGGATGTTTTTGCCTGTAGAAAGATCCATAACAGTGTCACCACCCCAACGGGTTGACCAAAGCATTTTCTCGACCTCTTCTTCAATGGATGAAGTTGTCGCGGAGTTACCGATGTTGGCGTTGATCTTGACCATGAAGTTACGACCTATTATCATCGGCTCAGCTTCGGGGTGGTTGACATTGAGTGGAAGGACGGCACGACCTGCGGCGATCTCTTGGCGTACAAATTCGGGTGTATAAACATCGGGTAAGTTTGCGCCAAAATGCTCACCTTTGTGTTGAGCGCCTAAGAGTTTGTGTTTGCGCGCCTCTTCAAGGTTA
>JAVHRG010000251.1:0-2264 GCA_036171535.1 Sulfurospirillum sp.
GCGGTGGAACAGCCAACGCAGCGTAGGAATAAACAAGATGTTTCCCTCAATATCCACAAATAAAAACGAATGAACAGCGATGACAAGAAAGGGGTTATTTTTAAAGGTGATGTTTGCATCTCTCAACCATTTAATAAGCAGTGGCACATAACAAAGGGTAAGGTACTGAAAAAACCACTCATGATTGTAGGTAAGCTCTCCTATAAAAATGCGGTGCGCGACAGAAGCAATATAACCCACAAGAGGAATAATCCACATTGCATGGTATTTCGCTCTAAAGCTCTCTTTGGCATGCAGTTTGATGAGTAGGTAAAAGATAGGAATCAGGGTAAAACTCATCCCCAATGTATTGTCGCCATGCGGCCCTTGAATCGTTTTTTCCACTTGCCCTATGATAGGGTTCATCAACACCAAAAGTGCGATAGGTGAGGCGATGACAAGGTATAACGAGACTTTGATCCACAGTGGTATAACCTTGTATACTTTGATGTAGTCATACAGCGCCAAGATGTAAAAAACACCTGAAAACGCTAGGATAAAGTTGAGCTCATACGCAAAGTCGTAAAAGACCAGTCCACGATGCACTCCCATCAAAAGACTCAGGGTCATAAAGACCAAAAAGATGCACCAAAACGTAAAGTAGATTCCCAGTTTGTCCAGTCCTTTTTCACTGTGAATGTTCTCTTTTTCCATCAAAACAAACGGTAAAAACGAGAGCATTAACGGCACAAAACCATAAAGCATCAACGAGACATGCACACTTCTCGCATTGGGTGCAGTGATAATGGAAGAGGGCAGAAAATAACCCAAAAGATTGAGTGAATACTCAAATCCAAATGCCAAACCTAGCACTAAAAAGAGTGAACTTAGGACAAAGGCTTTTTGTATAAAACTAGAGAATTTTTCCATCTTTTACCTCGATAATTTTGTCTGCATAATCCGATACATGGCGATCGTGTGTCGCGATGATGATCGTCGTGCCACTTTTGGAGAGTGTTTTAAAAAGTTCATAAATCATTTGCGAATTACGTGAGTCTAGGTTGCCTGTGGGTTCATCGGCAAAGATGATTTTGGGCGTGTTCACAAGGGCGCGCACGATGGCAGCACGCTGGCGTTGTCCCCCTGAAATCTCATCAGGGTATTTGTCTTTGATCGCTTCAATACCACATTGTTTAAAGAGCGTGTCGATGTAGGTACTTTTTTTGTTAATGGCGGCAAGTTTGATGTTTTCTAAAATCGTTAAATAGCCGATGAGGTAGTGAAACTGAAAGATAAAACCTACCTCTTTTTGACGAAACGCATCAATGTCTTTGATGAGTGTGTACGCCTTGCCTTCAAAAAAGAGCTCGCCATGACTAGGACGAAGCAAAGAAGAAAGAATGGAAAGAAGCGTTGATTTACCACTGCCACTCTCCCCAACGATGGCAATAAACTCACCTTTTTTGGCCTCAAAATTGACGTTATCCAGAGCGAGATCATTTTTATAGTAATGGGTAATGCCACCCGCTTGAAGAATCATAGCGCACCCCTTTGAATAAGGATGATTGGATCGATCTTTGATGCGCTATAGGCTGGTAACAGTGCGCCTAAAAGCGCCATAAAAAGGGAGAAGCCAAAGACGGTTATGATCGTCTCAAGGCTAAGCTCACCATTGACATAACCTTGAAATTTCTCGATGTGTGCGATCATAAACAGAAGTCCTTTAGAGAACAGAAGCGCTGAGAGAAAACCAACACAGGTGATGATGAACGTCTCACCGACAACCATTGTCATGATAAAATTGGACGACTTACCGATGGCTCTTAAAATGCCAAACTCACTGCGACGTTCATTAATCGTGATGCTGATGAGGCTCGCAATTCCAAGGAGTCCCATCAAAAAAGCCACCGCACTAATGACATTGGAAGAGGTTTCGATGATCTTAAACTGATTGTAATTGTCCACAAACTCGTGTGTGGTTTTTGCTTCAATGTCGGTGCTAAGTGCGTTGATATGCTCTATAAGTTCTTCTACATCTGTATCTTTTTTGATGCTCACGAGCAAGATAGATGCTTCTTTGTTGAAAATGGTACTGGCGTCTTCACGGTTAAGGACTGCTCCGCCATCTTCGAAGCCGACACCGTTTTCAAAGATGCCTGAAACGCTGAATGTTTTGTTAGAAATCGAGACAGATTTGGGTACGTGCAGGCGTGCATTGATGTTTTTACCCAAAATGACTTCGCCCTGTTTTGGGTACGTTCCTTCTATCAGTGCATAGGTTTTAA
>JAVHRG010000252.1:0-11524 GCA_036171535.1 Sulfurospirillum sp.
ACTCGCTTTAGCGTTTGATGGCAGATACTTAAACTTTGAACTTGGAACACTGGGCATCATTGCTACGGTTTATGCGGTGGTCTATTTTGTTACAGAACGCAAAGAGCTGAATGGCTTAATGGAAAAAATCAGTGGTTTGACACTTTTTATTTGTGCTTTAGCCGTTTTACTGCATGAAAGTGCGCGGAATGATTTTGCGCTTAATTGGGTTGTTTTAGTGCTGGTCTTTGGTTCGACTTTATGGCTTTCTTCCTCCAAATTGTGTGGCATTACCAAATCATTCTTGATCTTAATTGTAAGTGCGCTTCTTTTGGTAGCGATGAAAGAGGGTGTT
Organism: Sulfurospirillum sp.; assembly: GCA_036171535.1. Classification (GTDB taxonomy): domain Bacteria; phylum Campylobacterota; class Campylobacteria; order Campylobacterales; family Sulfurospirillaceae; genus Sulfurospirillum. The sequence continues at coordinate 335 of JAVHRG010000252.1, forward strand.
TTTGTCAATGAGTCGTGGATAGACGTGTGTGCCGCTGACCCGATGCTTCCTGTTTGCCAATTTAGAACACTTCTTGGTAAAGTGGTTTATCTCAATTATGTAGGACTTTCAGGCATTGTCGTTGCTATCTTTAGTGTGCTCGCTGGAAGTTATGTGTTGGGTATGATTGCAATCATCATGGGGCTTTTTTGTCTTTTGACGTTCAATGGCTTTTTAGGCGCTATCATTGTTGTTCTAGGCTGGTGGATTGTTGGGTATCGTTTAAACGATCAGTGTGCATTATAGGCATCTCTTCATGACTATTTTCAGGGGATTTAATAATAGCCTTTAGGTTTTTTCGTTAAAATAAATAAATTTTTAATAACGGTAGGAAAGAAAGTATGGACGTACGAGCTGAGTTTTTAAAGTTTTTTGAACAAAAAGGTCACAAGATTGTTGAGAGTTCTCCTCTTGTACCTGATGATGCGACGCTTCTGTTTACCAATGCAGGCATGGTTCCTTTTAAGAGTGTTTTTACAGGCGAAGTTCCTCGTCCTAATCCTCCACGTGCGACGAGCTGTCAAACGTGTATCAGAGCGGGTGGTAAACACAATGACCTTGATAATGTCGGTTATACAGCGCGCCATCATACTTTTTTTGAAATGCTTGGAAACTTCTCGTTTGGGGATTACTTTAAAGAAGATGCGATTGCGCATGCGTGGGAATTTGTGACCGAAGTGCTTAAACTTCCAAAAGAAAAATTGTGGGTGACCGTTCATGAGAGCGATGATGAGGCTGAAGCCATTTGGAAAAAACATATTGATGCGAGTCGTATTATACGCTTTGGTGACAAAGATAACTTCTGGCAAATGGGCGACACAGGCCCTTGTGGTCCATGCAGCGAAATCTTCATCGATCAAGGGGAAGAGAACTTTAATACGCCTGAAGACTACATGGGCGGCGATGGTGATCGCTTCTTAGAAATTTGGAATCTTGTGTTTATGCAATATGAGCGCGATAAAGCAGGTGTCCTTCATCCTCTTCCAAAACCTTCCATCGATACGGGTATGGGTTTAGAGCGTGTGACTGCGGTTAAAGAGGGCGTACTTAGCAACTATGACTCAACACTTTTTATCCCTTTAATCAACAAAGTGGCAGAACTGTGTGGCAAACCTTATGCGTATAAAACGGGCGCAAGTTACCGTGTCATTGCGGATCATATTCGTGCCGTTTCATTTCTTGTGGCGCAAGGTACAACTTTTGGTCGTGTTGGTCGCGGGTATGTTCTTAGACGTATTCTTCGTCGTGCGGTAAGACATGGTTATCTTTTAGGGCTACGTGAGCCATTTATGTACAAACTTTTAGATACTTTGTGTGATCTTATGGGTAAACAATATCCGTACATTGTGACTAAAAAAGAGGTCATCGCTGAACAGATCAAAAACGAAGAAGAGAGCTTCTTTACAACGATCGCTTCAGGACTGGAACTGTTTGAAAAAGAACTGCCTAACACCAAAAAAATGTTCAGCGGTGAAGTCGCGTTTAAGCTTTACGACACCTATGGCTTTCCTCTTGACTTGACAGCGGATATGCTCAGAGAAAAAGGCTTAAGTGTCAACGAAGCCGAGTTTGAAGCTTTGATGGCAGAGCAAAAAGCACGTTCAAAAGCCTCATGGAAAGGCAGTGGCGACAAAGCAACTCAAGGTGAGTTTAAACCGCTTCTTGAAAAATTTGGTCTCAATACCTTTGTGGGTTACACTCAAAAAGAAGCAAAAACAAAAGTCTTAGCGCTTTTAGATGAAAACTTTAAAGAGGTTCAAAGCTTGGAAGAAAATGGTTGGGTCATGTTTGAGAAAACACCATTTTACGCCATGAGCGGTGGACAAAGCGGCGATGAGGGTGTTATTGATGGGGTTGGAAAAGTGCTTGACACCAAGAAGTTTTTTGACCTGAACCTCTCTTTGGTAGAGCTCGATATGCCTTTACATGTAAACGATGAGGTGAGTGTCAGTGTTGATCTCTCACGCTTAGAGATAGAAAAACATCACAGTGCAACCCACCTCCTTCACAGCGCTCTTCGCAAAGTCTTAGGAGATCATGTTTCTCAAGCGGGAAGTTTGGTTGAAAAAGATCGTCTACGTTTTGACTTTTCGCATCCTAAAGCGTTGAATAATGAAGAGATTATAAAAATTGAAGCCTTGGTTAATAGCTTCATTGCCAGTGGCGTTGCGGGGCAGACCAAACTGATGAATGTAGCCGAAGCTAAAAACAGTGGTGCAATGGCACTCTTTGGTGAGAAATACGGCTCAGAAGTTCGCGTGGTCAGTTTTGGCGATGCAAGCGTAGAGCTTTGTGGCGGAACTCACGTAAGCAACACAGCCAACATCGGAAGCTTTTTCATCTTAAAAGAGAGTGGTGTGAGTGCTGGAGTGAGGCGTATTGAAGCGATTTGTGGTGGTGCAGCTTTGGCTTATGCTCAAAACCTTAGGGCGGAGATTGAAGCGATTAAAGAGAGTGTCAAACACAAAGAGCCACTCATCGGTATCAACCGTCTTAAAGAAGAGATTAAGACCCTGAAAACCGAAGTAGAATCTCTCAATGCTCATGCTGGAAAATCGGTAGAATCTTTACATGTAAACGGTGTTGAACTGATCGTTGACGTGTTGGGTGCTGGGGATATTAAAGCACGCATTGATGATCTTAAAAATGAAAAAGAATCTGTTGCGGTACTTTTACTGCAAGTGAAAGATGATAAAGTGATGATCGCCGCAGGTGTTAAAAATGCTTCTATTAAGGCAGGTGCTTGGATTAAAGAGATCGCACCTATCGTTGGTGGCGGTGGCGGTGGTCGTGATGACTTTGCCCAAGCAGGTGGACGTGATGCTTCAAAAATTGAAGAAGCTAAAAAAGCAGCCATTGAGTATGCAAAAACGGTTCTTCAAGGCTAAATGATGCGTGATTTTTTCATAGAGATCTTTGGCGATTTTGGCAGGATCATCGTTTTTCTACATGTCATTAGTTCAGCGTTGCTGATTGGCAGCATGTTTGTAATGCGATTTGTCATTCAGCCTGTGGAAGTCTATGTCCCTGATGAAAAGATCAAGTTTAATAGTTGTATGCAAATGATGCGTCGCTATATTCTTTTTTTAGTTCCTGTTATGCTGGTGATCGTGACAACATCGGTGTTTATGCACATTGGGCTTGGTTTTAAAGCGGGCAACCCTACCACCTACGTCATGGTACATACGAAAGAAGCCCTTTGGACATTTATTGCTTTTAATTTTGTTTACATGTATCTTAAATATCTCAAAGCAAAAAAAGGCTTGGCCGAAGAGAATTACATTGAAGTCGAAGAAAATGTAATCTTAATGGTGCGATATCTTATTCCTCTTAATTTACTGTTAGCCATTATTTCAGTCTATTTTGGCGTGATTTTGCGAGGGTACTAAGATGCAAACGATTGTTTTAGGCTCCTCTTCCATTACGAGGGCAGAACTGCTTACCAAATTTGGAGTACCGTTTATCCAACGAGATGCAGGATTTGATGAAGAGAGTCTTCGCATCAGTGATCCTTCTCATTTTGTTTATCATGCAACAAAAGGGAAAATGCAGAGTTACCTTGAAAAGTATGACTTGGAAATGCCTGTTTTGTGCGCTGATACAGTTGTCACTGCTAATGGACAAATTCTTCGCAAAGCCAAAGATAAAGCGGATGCCAAACGCATTTTAGAAGCGCAAAGTGGCAATACCGTGAGCATTCTTAGCTGCATGATCTATAAATCAAAAACGTGTGAACTCATTGACCTCTCAACAACCGATTACCTTTTCTCTCCTTTTGATACCAAAGCGTTGCATGATTATTTAGAGAGTGATGAATGGCGAGGCAAAGCGGGTGCCTGTATGGTGGAGGGATTTTGCAAATCTTACATTAAAGAAGTGGTGGGGTTAGAGAGTACTGCCATGGGGCTGAGTGTTGAAAAACTTCTGCCTTTTTTACCCCAATAACCATGTATCAAAACGAACTTCAAGCCATCACCAAAGCCAATCGCTACCGAAGCCGTAAGCTTTACGATGAGCATTTGGCGGATTTTAGCTCGAATGATTATCTAGGTTTTGCAGAAAATCACACACTGTTTGAGCGTGCTGTAGCACAAGTTTCCATATATAAAACCCATGCACCAAAAGCTTCTATCTTAGTCAATGGCTATCATCCCATTCATCGAGAGTTTGAAGAATTTTTAATTAATCATAACGGTTTTGAAGCCGCATTGGTGTGCGGAAGTGGCTTCTTAGCTAATTTTTCCTTGATTGAGGCGTTGCCTCGTAAACGGGATCTTTTGATTTTGGATGAAGAGTATCATGCTAGTGGCATGGTTGCTTCAAAAACCGTTGATGCAGAGGTCTTACTTTTTAAACACAATGATGCCAACCATCTTGAAAGCTTGATTAACACGCATAATCACAACCGCATTATTATAGCCGTTGAGGGTATTTACTCGATGAGTGGCGATCTTTTAAATCCTGATATTTTTGAGATAGCCGATCGTTACAATGCGCTTTTGATTGTCGATGAAGCACACAGTGTAGGTGTTGTGGGTGAGCATCTTCGAGGGGTATTTGATCTTTTTAACATTACACCTAAAGCTAACCACATTAAGATGGGAACCCTTGGAAAAGCATTGGGAAGTTATGGTGCGTATATTTTATGTTCAAACCACATTGCTGAATTTTTACAAAATCGTGCGAAAGCAATTATTTATACCACAGCACCTTCGTTATTTGATATTGCCTTAGGCTATCAAGGGTTGTTGTATATTTCCAAAAACCAAGTAAGCCTGAAAGCTGAAATAGCAAAACGTCAAGCCGTCGTGAAAACGGTTTTAGGTGTAAATATCAAAGGACTGATCTGCTCCTATCCTTTGAGCGAAGGTGCAGATGCTTTGAGTATTCAGCAAAGCTTGATAGAAGAGGGCTTTTTAGTTGGGGCAATCCGTCCTCCAACGGTTCCAAAGCCTATTTTACGTCTGATTCCACGCCTTGGTGAGAGTGCCGAAAAGTTAGAAACTTTGTGCCACCTGATCCAAAAGGGGAGCTTTTGAGCTTTACATGTAAACAGCTTCTCATCAAAAGTAAAGTGAAAACACTGCTTGATGTGAGTTTCTCTTTTGAGAAGTCGTTTGCATTGATTGGCGAGAGTGGCAGTGGAAAAAGTTTGACACTCAAAGCACTCTTAGGAATGTTGCCTCAAGAATTAGATGCATCGCTTGAGTATAATGCTTCTTATGAACTTAAGCGAGGAAAAAGCATCGCTTTTGTACCACAAAATCCTTTTACAGCACTTTCTCCCCTGACAAAAATTAGTCAACAATTTATGGTAGAAGAAGAGAGTGCCGAAAAATATTTGAAAATGGTAGACCTCGACGTCGCATTTTTAGATCGTTTTCCCTCTGAACTGAGTGGCGGGCAGTTGCAGCGTCTCATTATTGGTATGGCCTTGTCACTACAACCTAGACTGTTACTGTTAGATGAGCCTACGACGGCACTGGATGAAGAGAGCAAAATAACGGTTTTGGAGCTGATTTCTAGGCTTCAAAAAGAGTGTGAATTTGATCTGCTCTTTGTCACACACGATATTGGTACCATTGAGCATTTATGCGATGACGTTGGCATTATCCAACAAGGGAAAATCGTTGAGAGAGGTTTGACCAAAAACATTTTACATGACCCAAAAGTGGCTTACACGAAGCAGCTTTTAGAGTCTGGATTTAGACAAAGGAGTTTTAGAACGTGAAATATATTGTAACAATTTTAACGATGATCGCATTTGCAGCATTGATGGCACTTATTTTTTTATACGCTCAAATCAGGTTTGATGCCTATAAAATTATTGATTATACACCAAAATTAACTACACAGATTTATGATAGAAACGGTGAACTCATTGCCAATCTTTTTGATGATGAAAATAGGTTATATGTGGACTATAAAAATATTCCCCCGCGCTTGATTGAAGCATTGGTTGCCACGGAAGATACCTCATTTTTCGAGCACAGTGGTATTAACCTAGAGGCTATTTTTAGAGCGCTTGTGAAAGATATTCATGCCATGAAAATGGTTGAGGGTGCAAGTACCATCACCCAACAGCTGATTAAAAACACTGTACTTAGTCGTCAAAAAACCTTAACGCGAAAAGTCAATGAAGCCATCCTCGCGTATACGGTAGAGTCTTCTCTAACCAAAGAGCAGATTTTGGAGCGTTACTTTAACCATGTCTATTTTGGTCATGGCTATTATGGCGTTAAAACAGCGGCACATGGTTATTTCAATAAAACACTTGATGCCCTCACACTGAAAGAAATTGCTATTCTTGTAGGACTTCCTAAGGCGCCTAGCTCTTATGACCCTACAAAACACATGGACCTCTCGTTGAGTCGTGCCAACCAAGTTGTGAATCGTATGTACACCTTAGGCTGGATCAGTGAGGCAGAATATACTAAAGCAACAGTGGAACATCCGATGGTGTATGATGAGACACTCACACGAAATCGTGCACCTTATGTTGTGGACGAGGTGATTAAAAGTTTAAGTACCGAATATGATGATATTAAAAAAGGCGGTTATAAAATTTATTTAACGATTGACTTGAAACTTCAACATTTGGCACATGATTCGCTCAAAGTAGGTTACGATGGAATGGTCTCGCGAATGGGTAAAGATGCCAATGCCTCTGATCTTAATGGCGCAATGGTTGTCATGGAAAATGGTACAGGGAATGTTTTAGCTCTTGTAGGTGGACTTGACTATGCAAAAAGTAGTTTCAATCGCGCTACCCAAAGTAAACGCCAACCAGGATCAAGCTTTAAGCCGTTCTTGTATCAAAAGGCGTTAGATTGGGGATACTCTCCATTGTCTGAAATTCCCGATATTTCACGAACCTATGTCAATAGCGAAACCGATGAAGAGTGGAAACCTAAAAACTATGAAAATGATTTTGAAGGACTGATAACGCTTAAAGAGGCGTTGGTTCATTCACGTAACCTTGCTACCATCAATCTTTTATCGCTTTTGGGGCTGGATAGTGTCCATAAAGAACTCAAAAAAGATGGTTTTAAAAATCTTTCCATGGATCTCTCTTTAGCACTAGGGAGCTTTGGTATTTCTCCCCTTGAGTACAGTGGCTTTTACTCCATGTTCCCAAATTATGGTGTGAGAACAGAGCCAATGTTGGTTAAGAAAGTTATCAATCGCCAAGGGGTTGAAAAAATCTATGAAACCAAAACACAAACAATTACTTCACCAAAACAGAGTTATTTGATGATCGATATGATGAAAGAGGTTGTCAAGCGAGGAACGGGTAGAAATGCGCAAGTGCCTGGTATTGAAATTGCAGGTAAAACAGGAACAACCAACAGTAGTGTGGATGTGTGGTTCTGTGGTTTTTCTCCTGATATTGAAGTGATCACTTGGTTTGGAAATGACAATAACTCCCCACTTAAAAAAGGTGAGACAGGTGGTCGTTCAGCTGGTCCTGCCTTTAAATACTTTATGACAAAGTATGTGGAACTGCATCCAGAGACAACGCGTGAATTTAAAATACCAGAAGGTGTTGAGTCTCGTAAAATTGATGGAACGACAGAGTTCTTTACCGATGTTTCCCCTTTTCCTAAAACCAATAATGTCAAACAACTTAAAGAAGATAGTGGGTTGATGTTCTAGTAGACGAAAGATTGCCAAGAGAAAAGTTTTAGAGTCTACTGCAATGTGGCTTTCAAAGTTTTCCTTGGCAGGGTTGAAAACAAAAAAAGATTGAAATAGAGTTTGTTTCTGCCTCGTAAAGACAAGTTTCAGTGCGCAGTCGCAACGTAGCTTTTTAAGCTTAGCTTGGAAATGTATCGAAACGTAGGAAAATGTGAGATTTATTTCTGCCTCGTAGAGACAAGCTTCAGTGCCTAGTGCAACGTAGCTTTTTAAGCTTTGCTTAGAAAGCGTGTAGAAATAAAAAAAGGGTGTGAAAAGAAAAACTTCCCACACCCTAATAACACTTAAAATACTAGCAAGAGTACATTGTTTTAAATTCAAACGCTGTAGGTCTAGCCTCATCTGGCCAAACTTGAGTTTCAAATTTATAGTGTTGGTATGTATCCAAGAATTCTGGAGTCATAACCGGTTTAAGGTATTCACTGTCACGAATCATTGCTTCAAGTGAACCTCTGAGTGTATGAGGCATTTGGTTAATACCTTTTTCTCTAATCTCATCTAATGAAAGTTCGAACAAGTCTTCATCCATTGGTCCAACAGGCTCAGCTTTCGTTTTGATACCGTCAATGCCTGCAAGAAGCATAGAAGCAAATGCAAGGTATGGGCATGAAGTTGAATCTGGAAAACGCATTTCAACACGAACTGATTTTTCACCCGCACCGTAAGGAATACGACATGATGCAGAACGGTTTTGCATAGAGTACGTCAAAATTGATGGAGCTTCAAATCCTGGAATCAAACGTTTGTATGAGTTGGTTGATGGGTTTGTAAATGCTGCAACACTGCGTGCATGTTTCAAGACACCACCGATGTACCAACGTGCCATGTCGCTAAGGTTTGCATATTCGCCCTCTTTATAGAACATGTTTTTACCATTTTTCCAGATAGATTGGTGAACGTGCATACCGCTACCGTTGTCACCATACAGTGGTTTTGGCATAAAGGTAGCTGTTTTACCATTAAGGTGCGCAACCATTTTTACAACGTATTTGTATTTTTGAACGTTATCGGCTGCTTCAACAAGAGAGCCAAATTTAACACCGATTTCGCCTTGTGCTTGTGCAACTTCGTGATGTACAACGAAGACTTCAAGACCAATTTGTTTCAATGTTTGTACCATTTCAGCACGTAGATCTACCATAGAGTCGATGGGTTGAACAGGAAAATATCCACCTTTTGTACCTGGGCGGTGACCTGTATTATAACCATCAGTGAAACTTTTTGCACTATTCCAAGCACCTTCTTCAGAATCGACTTCATAGTAAGAGCAGTTAATGTCATCTCTGATTTTTACATCATCAAATACGAAAAATTCATTTTCTGGACCAAAATAAGCAACATCACCCAAGCCTGTTTCAGCAAGGTATTTTAATGTTTTTTTAGCGATACTTCTTGGGCATTTCTCGTATAATTCACCTTTGTAAATATCGAAAACATCACAGAAAACAACAACGGTTGAATCAGCTGTAAAAGGATCTAAAAATGCTGTTTCAGCCTCAGGTTTAAGAAGCATGTCAGATTTATTAATTGGTTGCCAAGCATCAATAGATGAGCCATCAAAAGGGATACCACTTGTAAAAGATTCAGCACTAATGGATTCAATAGTGTATGTAAGATGATGCCATGTTCCTTTCATATCAGTGAAACGAAAATCGACAAATTCAACTTCATTGTCAGTCGTGTATTTGAAAAACTCTTCAACACTGTTAACGAATTTACCCATGTTGTAACTCCTAAGATTTTAAATTTCAGTAATTTTATCAGATTGAGCTGAAAATAAGGCCGAAAGTGGTGCTTAAAAATTAACCAATATTCGATCTCGACTTTCGTATGTTGCACATTTTTTGTACCCATAATTTTTTGCAATTGTTCTCAGTTCTTCTTGTAAAAAGCCAATATGATCCTGTGCATGGGCATCTGAGCCAAAGGTAATAGGGATATCATGCTCCGCAATCAATTCGAGTAACGGATGACTTGGGTATTGCTCTCCCACAGGTTTGCGAAAGCCAGCGGCATTTAGCTCTACTGCCATATTGGCTTTTTTAATGGCTTTAATGGCCTCTTTTGCAATCATTCTTACATCTTTTTTGGGTAAATAATTGAAGACTTTTATGAGATCTAAATGCCCCACAATATCGAATAATCCACTTTTCGCCATGTCAGTAATGGCTGCAAAATAACGTTCCCAAACTTCATCAATATTTTGAGTACGGTATTCTCCGATAAATTCAGGATTGTCAAAACCCCAAGAACCCAGATAATGAACCGAGCCTATAAAATAATCAACGTTGCGTTGAAGAACGCGCTCGTCAATATACCCTCTCAAAAAATCTACTTCATAGGCGAGTAAAATTTTGATTTGGTCTTGGTATTTTTCTTTTACATGTAAAACGTCTCGCTCATAATCTACCATTTGTGAAAAGCCCATTCTATAGGTTTCATCAAAGTTCATGGGAGCATGATCTGAAAAGCCAAAAACATCTATCTTTTTCAGTAGAGCCGCTTGCACGAACTCTTCAATACTTCCTTCCGCGTGGTTACACAAAGGGGTATGGTTGTGAAGATCAATCAACATTGTTAGTGCTCCTTCAATCAGGGTCTTAAAGTTAAATTATATAAAAAGTTCACTATAATAGACCATAATTTGTCACTTTGAGGAGAAAGCTAATGACGCAAGAAGAACTTGATGCTTTGATGGCGGGCGATTTGGATGAAATGGACGAAACTGCACCCAAAGAGGAGAGTATCGCCCAAGAAGAAGAGACAGTGGGGAGTGATGCTGCAAGTACGCAAGATGAGCACGATAAAGCGACTACCCAAATGATGAATGAATACAGACCATCATCAACAATGTCTTGGCCACCACCACCACCAACAGATGATCACAAAATGGTACATCAACTGGATGATGTGACCAAAGATTCTGAAATTAAAGCAACTCAAGTATTTGATAAACTTGAAATCGTAAATAATTTTATGATGAGTGCAGAAGATAATGCTAAAGAGGTCATTAAACTGATTGAGTCTAATATCACTCTTTTTGAAACCTTGGTGACAAAATTTCCTAAAATAGAGCAGTTTCAAAAAGCACTCGATGATAATAAAGGAATGAAAGAGCGTGTTGAAGATCTTTTGATGAATGCTCAAATGGCAGAAGATGAGATTATGATGACAATGGATATTATGCAATACCAAGATATTCACCGCCAAAAAATTGAACGTGTTATTAATGTTATGCGTGCGCTTTCAAAATACATGAGTGCACTCTTTGAAGGTTCAAAAGATGATTCAAAACGCGTCAGCTCAGCTGTACACATTCATGGCGATGAAACAACCGAAGATGTTGTGAGCAGCGAAGATATCGAAGCGTTGATTGCTAGTCTAGGAAAGAAATAGGTGTCAAACGTCGAACTGCTTTCTCCTGCTGGAAATTTTGAAAAGTTAAAAATAGCG
>JAVHRG010000253.1:0-11493 GCA_036171535.1 Sulfurospirillum sp.
TAAACTCACCCTTTTTCATGCGCTCTAAAAGGTCTAGATTTTCTTCAATGCTACGATTTGCAAATTTACTGCGACGGCCTGCTTCTTTAACGCTACCACGATATTCACGGATTTCATCTTCGTTTAGGCTATCAACGTAGGCTTTGCCCATTTTGATAAGTTTAACAGCATAATCGTAAATTTTTGGGAAATAATCAGAGGCAAAATACACTTTGTCAGCCCAGTTAAAGCCCAGCCATTGCACGGCATCTTTAAGCGCTTCAACATAGCGCATGTCTTCAGTTGTTGGGTTAGTGTCATCCATTCTGAGGTTACAGTGACCTTGATAGTCACGAGCGATGCCAAAATTGATGCAGATAGACTTAGCGTGTCCAATGTGTGGAAATCCATTAGGCTCTGGAGGAAATCTTGTAATGATTTCTTTATACTTTCCAGACTTCAAGTCCTCTTCAACAATGGTGCGTAAAAAATCTTTGCTCTCACTCATTTTATTAAAACCTTTTGTTTTATTACTCTTATTAATTTGTATTTTATCATGCTCTAGATTAATTAACAGGATAGTGTGGGTATGGATAATTCTATCTTATGTGCGATAAAGAGTGTATTAAAAATCCTATTTTAAGTCGACTTTGCAAGATTTAACCTTTCAATTAAATAAATGCGTCAGTATGCCTAAAGGATAACCATCACCACTATATTTCAGATTTTAGGAGCGTGTTGCACTCATCTTATCAACCAAGCCAAAAAATTTGGAACCGATACGTTCTTTCAAGGTTACCAAATAATCTTCGTATTTTGAACTTTGGAGGCAAATTTAAATATTCATACAATCCTTCCTTACATGTAAAACACCATAAAATTATTAAAGAGTGATGTTTTAGGATTTTGTGATTAAATAAAGAGGGTAGAGAGACTACTTTTGTTTATATTGTTTGTTGATTATATTCATAATGATGATGGTCCATGTGATTAAAATGATATTGACGAGAGTGATAATACATATAAAAAGCTTCATACTCATAAAGCCTCCTTCTAAAAGCTTAATGAAGGGAAGGGTAAAACCCTTCTCATTAAAAAATGACTAACGTGCTGGAACGCGTGTTGAAAGTGGTAAGGGGTTAAACTCAGGAACAATGCGACATTCATGGCTTGGATCCCATTTTGAGTCTAGTGCTTTACACTGCTTTTCAACATCATTTGGTGTTGGTTTTTTGCCCCCATCAACCCATGCAAGAAGGGCATTCATAGCAGCTACATATTGAGCATCACTAAGGTAACTGTGCTCTTTGTCATTGGTGTAGAGTTGAACCATATTTCCCGAATGTCCTGCTTTTGCAACTGTTTCTTCCCATGTATTTGCAAGTTCCACAAAAGCAATAGGGTCATTAATACCACGTATCGTTAAGATTGGAAGGGCAATATTTCCCGTTGGGTTAGTGTCTTTTCCAAAGTCTGCTACAGCAGTTGGATCCGCTTTATAGCGAAGGACTTTTTTATTGAGTTCTTCATCATTGTTTGAGCCTACATATTTGACAGTTTCATTGCCAAAAGGATTTCGACCTTGCAAACGATTAAAGACAATGTCTTGAAAGTGATGAGTTGCCCAATCAAGATGCCCTTGAATATTTTTTTCAGGAATTTTAATGACATTAACAATGGTCTTAAGATTCTCTTTTTGTTTTGCTGAGCGATTAGCTTCAGGCATATTAAGTCCTAAACATTCATTCACTCGCTCTTTTAGATCTTCTTTACTCATTTTAGTATCTTTAGACGCTAGCCCTTGCCAAAGAGGATATTGGATTTCATTCGCCCTTGGATGGTTTTCACACACTGCTTGCCAAACGACTCTTAAGTCTAATCTAAAATCATAGGATTTTGTTCCACCGGCTAAAACGCTACTGGTTAAAAGGACAGCATCAATTTTTGGTTCTACTTTAGAAAGTGGACCACCTACTTCAGCCGCACGTGCAGCAACTCCACCACCCCATGATTGACCATGTAAAATTACTTTTTTTGTCTTTCCTACAAGCTTAGAGGCAATCGGTAAAAGGCGGGCAGTATCTTCTGCGGCTGACATGAGAGCCACACCTCCTTGCCTGTAAGAGGTGACTGCTAAAGCATTGCCACTTCTGACCCAAATAGACCAGCGCTCAAAATCTTCTATAGCGCGTTCTGCTTTTGGAAGCTTTCCAAGAGCTGGACCTCCGTGGGAATGGAGTACAAGATTGCCATTCCAATTTTTAGGTTTTGCGACCCAGTAGTAAGCGCCTGCTTCATCTTTCCCCGACCAGCATAGTGTTCCCTCCGGAAGGTTTTTAACTTCAGTAGGACAAGGTTGTTGTATGGGTTCAGCGAGAGATAACGTGAGAGAAGTACTCACTAACAGACAACTTTTGATTAGAATTGATGATAATTTTAGTGTTGATTTCATGATATATTGCTCCATAACGTTATAATAAAATCCCTTGAAGTATCGCTTCAAGGGTCACAAAAAGAATGTGTTAAAATTTATAGTTGGCTTTAAACCATAACTCTTCACCTTTACCTGATCCTGCTGTGGCACTTACAACGGATTCATCACCCAGAATCGTATAAATCACTTCAGTTTCAAGTCCTTTAAGCGCGCCAGCGAATTTATAGCTACCATAAAAATCTGTAATGGTTTGGTTGTTATTTGCAGGAACAGAACTAATATCAAGCTGTGTATAACGAGCTCCTGCTTGAAGTCCCACTGCTTTAAAGTTGTAGTTTGCATCAATGGTAAAGCCTGAAGTATCAGAACTAAACGTACCAACTCTGACTTGTTTACCTTTGACATAGTTAGGTTGTGCCCCACCACCAAGTCCTGCTTTTATTCCTAGATTATCCGTATCATCATTAATCACAGAGTATGCAAAGTACGTTTTGAAATCACCATAACCAAGGCTGAGTTTTGTGCCATACATATAGGCAGCATCATGTTCCATCCAGTCCGTATAAAGGTAATTTCCTGCAATGCCATACGAAAATGCACCTGCTGTATTCGTATATTCTGCCTCAAAATAGTAATCATTAAAACCTTTTTTTCGATTGGCATCTTTAGGGGCTTTTGTTAGCAGAGGAGCGCTTTCGTCATTGTCTAACGTCAAATATTGAAACGTAAGCTCAACATTAGGGATAGACTTATTGACAATCATTGCAGTATATGCAAAATCATGGTCATTATTCAATGGCTCAAATTGTCCTATTCCCCCCTCATCATCTGTTCTATCTTGGTATTTTGTAATGGCACCAACGATAATGCTAGTATTTGGTAAATCAGTATTTGTGACTAAAGCACCTTCAAAAGATTGCGTGACCATTCTTGAGGTACTACTACCAATCATTGGCATTTTAATAAATTGGCGACCAACTTTTGCCGTCGTATGGCCAATAGTATAATTGATATAAGCTTCAGAAAGTTGTGTTCCTGAACCATACATATCCCCGCTAAAAACTGTTTTATCGGTTTCTGATGCTTGTGGAGCAGCACTTGTTTGAGTGGTAATACCCATACTAAACCCATAAAATGTACCAGTGTTATAACGTAGTTGTACACCTGTACTCAAAAGGTCTGCACTGGAATTCGCTTTGTCTTTATCACGGTCAAAATACCAAGCGCGAAGTTCTCCACTAATTTTGCCCTCTTTAAACGCATCAGCAAGCGTATCTGCTCCAAATGAACTGGTTGTTAAACCAGCAACTACAATAGCCGCCAAACTAAGGTTAGCGAATTTCATTTTTTCTCCTTAAATAAATAAATTAATTCTCAAGACAAGAGAAGTGTAGAAGAAAAAAGTTTCTGAAAAGTCGCTTTTTGGACTCACTGAAAAAATGATTCCACAGATTGGCTTAAAAAGGATTTTACATGTAAAAAATGTCACAGAAAGAAACGACAAGAGATTTAAAGAAGAAGATTAGATCAAAATAATACGATAACCAACTCCAGAAATATTTTCAATAGCCTCTTTACCTATTTTAGAGCGTAGCTTGTTGACAAGGCTTTTAAAAGCACTTTCGCTGCCCATATCTTCTTCCCAGAGCATTGATTGCAGTTCTTCTTTCGAAGTCATTCTGTTTTTATTCGTAATAAGAAGATCAAGTAATTTTACCTCTTTCGCGGTAAGTGGATGTATCTCTCCTTCCACGTTAACACATCGTTGTTGATAACAGTAGACAGCGCCCGTTGTAAATGTAACATTCAGTGTTTTACATTGAACTACTTTACGTGCAGCTTCTTTAAGTGTTTTTTCTAGCATATTAAAGTCAATAGGCTTCGTAAGATAATCAACTAAAGAGAGTTTGATGGCTTCGAGTAAATAGGTTTTATCAGTATATGCCGTCAAGAGAAAAATTTGTGATTTATCATCACATTGGCGAACCCATTTTACAAAATCAATCCCACTCATCCCCGGGAGATTAATGTCGCAAATAATAATATCGGGTTTATACTCTTGATAAATATTCATGGCTTCTTCCGCAGACTCCAAAGAGAGCACATGTTCACTAAAATAGCGCAATACTTTCGTAATGGTCGTACGAATGGAAGTTTCATCTTCAATGTACAAAATATGTAGCGATTTAAGTGTTGTTTGTAACGAAAAATCACTATCAACGTGATATGATGCCATTCATTGCTCCTCTGTTTTAATAAAATCCAACCATTTTCCACCAAGCTAAACCAACAACAATAAAGATAAATTGATTGAGTAAATTAATGATAAATCCAGCACTGTACCACTCTTTTTTACGGATATATCCTGAATCAAATAGAATAATACTTCTCGCGTGGGTATAAGGAGCAAGCGAACCATAGAGGCTACTGGAAAAGCCTAAAAGTAACGCTAAGGGGTAAATAGGAATACCGAGTTTGACGCCTACCCCTAAAAAAACAACGTACAATGCTGCCACTTGTGCAGTACCGCTAGCAAAAAAGTAATGGATATAGGTGTACAGTGCATTGAGTACCACCAAAATAATCACCCAGTGCATGGATGTCATGAAAAGTAAATTGCCACCAATCATGTCGCCAAACCATGTGGTAAAGCCTAGCTTATGTAAAAATTCTGCCATCATCAACAATGCTGAGAGCCAAATGAGAGTATCCCAGGCTGTTTTCTCTGCTTTCACATCATCCCAACTCAGAACACCTGTGACAATAAGCGTGGAAAGACCAATGAGTGCTGTGGTTGTTGCGTGAATATTGATTTGGGCACCAAATATCCATAACCCTAAAATCCCTATAAACGTAGATCCCATGATGATCTCATCACGCGAAAGAGGCCCTCTTTTGGCAAGTTCATTTTGAGCGAAAGAATGCGCTTCGAGAGTCTCCTCGATTTGGGGTTTTAGAATAAAATAAAGCGCAATCGGAACAAAAAAGAATGAAACAAGGGCAGGAATGCTTGCCGCTATAAACCAACTGCTCCAGCTTAATTGCACGCCAAAAGCACTTGCAAATTTGACAATCAAAGGGTTGGCAGCATAAGCCGTAATGAAAAGCGTTCCCGTAATGTCATTGATGTGGCTCATGCACATAATAAGATAAGCACCCATTTTTTTGCGACTTGTATCTTGGGGGAATGATTGAAATTTATGGGCTAGAACTTTGGTAATAGGATAAATAATACCGCCTGAGCGTGCTGTACTGCTGGGTGTTGCAGGTGCTAAGATAAGATCGGCAAAAGCAAGCGCGTAGGCAAGTCCAAGGGTTCGTTTCCCAAAATAGCGAATCATTAACAGAGCAATACGTTCTCCAAGTCCCGTTTTAATAAAACCCTTTGCTATAAAAAAAGCAATGACGATCAGCCAAATAAGATCGCTGTCAAATCCACTAAGGGCATCGGTGACAGCTTTTTTGGCAGATACGGCTCCCGCTGCTGCACTGATCGCAAATAGTGTGATACTCAAAAGTCCAATGGCTCCCATTGGCATAACCGTAAACATAATACATGTGATGGTTGAAAGAAAAATAATCAGTGTATGCCATGAGTGTAATTCTATGGCATCGGGTCTGATAAACCATGCAATAGATGCAATGAGTGCGATGGTAAAAAGAGGGATAATTTTGACATTATCATTCATCTTTAATCCTTACATGTAAAACAAGGTAATGTTATTATAAGCAAAAAAAGTCGCTAATAAGCTTTTTTTTGTTTGTATGTTATGATAATCCACATGAAGCAATTCCCTTATCTTATTCTCTTATTGTGCTTAATGTCGTTAACTTTGTATGCAGGAAATGAAGCCTTTTTAAATAAAAAAGAGAAAGCATACATTGATGGAAAAGACACATTAAACGTTTATGTAGAACCTGATGTCTATTTCTATACGTACACCTACGATAATTATCTCAATGGATATGCCATCCATTATTTGAGACTGTTAGCCCGTAAATTGGATGTCAATCTTAATTTTGTTACAGATATCACACGTGAAGAGGCAAAGCAAAAACTTTCATCTGGTGAATTGGATGTATCGCTGTTTCCCATTTTTGAATCCTTGGATGAAAAGGCATTTCAACTGAGCCAATTTCCGATTGGTGTTTTGCAACCCGCATTGCTCATTCCTAAAATCTATCAAATATCCCCCAAATTAGAGTCTATTGAAAATTTACGCATTGTTATGCTCAGAGGCGATGCTTTTGGCGCAATCATTAAAGAAAAAAATCCTGATGCGCAGATTGAAATTGTCGACACACTGGATCAAGCGGTCTCAAAAGTTGCTCACCAAGAGGTAGATCTTGCTATGGGGGTGCATGAGCTATTTCAAACGCACTTGGAGTCGAAAAGAGTTACATCCTTGCAAAGTGTTCCTTTGCGGAACAACGCAGATTTCCCAACACTGAAACTCTCTTTTGTGATGGCTAAAGAGAACATTTTGCTTCTTTCGATTATTAACAAAACAATGGCTGCTATTGATTATAAGGAGCTGGTATTTGCTCGCCAGCGTTTCTTCCATTCCAATGCTTTTCGCCAAACGAATATTACGGCACCTCTCAGTGAAGAAGAAAAATTTTTCTTGATGGGAAAGCAAGTCCTCAATTTGTGTGTGATTCCCCATAGTTTACCGTATGGCGATATTGTCGATAATCGCTATGAAGGTATTGGGGCCGATATTATCACACGGCTAGAAAAGAGTTTAGACACGCCAATTCAGTTGATTCCAACACATTCACGCGAAGAGTCTTTGCAAAAATTATTGAATAAAAAATGTGATTTTATAAGTCTTGATACTCCAACGAAGGATGTAAATGAAAAAATCAATTTTACATCACCGCTATTACGCGTGCCCTTGGTTGTGCTCACCACAAATGATAGATTGTATCGATCTGATTTTAAAGAGATTGTAGATCGCTCCTTTGTGATGAGGAGAGAGCATCCAATGATCCCATCGTTGTTAGAGGCTTTTCCCTCTTTACATGTAACGTTCGTTGATTCTGAGTTAGAGGGGTTAAAGCTGATCGAAAAAGGTCAATATTATGGCTTTATTACTTCAAATTTTACAGTTTCACATCTGTTTAAAACACATATTGCGAATCATTTAAAAGTTTCAGCGCAACTGCCCCTTGAGATGCCTTTAAGTTTTGCCGTTTTGAGTGAAAATCAACTTTTATACTCAATTTTGGAGCATACTTCCGTGGAGGTACTTCAACATGATATGGAAACGTTGGTGAAAAAGTGGGTACCTGAGCATTATCCTAAAGGGTTTGATTATCTGGTTATTTTGCAGTTAGCACTTCTTTTTATTATCTTCTCAGCGATTGCCTTTGCGCTTTATTTTGAGGTGACGCTTAAAAATAGTCGCTTAGAAGAAGCCACCGAATCGCTTGATACATTAAACCATGAACTTGAATCACGGATTAAACAGGAAGTTGAAATAAGCCGTGAAAAAGATATGGTGATGTATCGTCAAAGTAGGTTCGCGAGTATGGGTGAAATGATCGGCAATATTGCACATCAATGGCGTCAACCCTTAATGGAATTATCGGCGTTGCTTATGGATTTACAAGCGGCGATTCATTTTAAAGCGAAAGTGACTGAGCATGATGTTGTTGATACTATTATTGCTTCAAATCGCGTTATTCAGTTTATGTCGCATACGATTGATGATTTTAGAAACTTTTTTTCTCCTCAAAAAGATTTAAATGCTTTTTGCATTAATGAGGTTGTGGCAGAAGCTGTAAACATTATGAAAGCGACGTTGCATCATCACCGAATTACCCTTGAGGTTATCACCCATGTGCCTATGGCAATAGCCTATGGACTTAAAAATGAGTATGCCCAAGTCATCATCAATCTTATTTCGAATGCAAAAGATATTTTAATTGCACGTGGCGTGGAAAAGGGATGCATTACGATTGAGATTGATGAAAACGCTGAATACTCAAAAGTCTCAGTGATTGACAATGCTGGGGGTATAAAGAATGATGATTTACCGAAAATTTTTGAACCATTTTTTACCAAAGAAAAGAGTAATGGTACGGGAATTGGACTGTTTATGTCTCGCATGATTATTGAAAACAACATGAAAGGCATTATTACTGCTGGCAATGTTGAAGGGGGTGTGGTTTTTTGTGTCACTGTGCCAAAAGCTCGAAAAATTGAGGAGAAAAGTGATGAAAAGCAACTTTAAAGCAACTTTTTCGAGTTATACTCAACATGATTTTAATGACATAGCCTCTTTCAAAAAAGGCTCTTATCGATTTACATGTAAGGATTTTTATGTCTTTAACATTTAATCAGCGCATCGCATTTACCGCCGGTATTCTACTCACATTTTTCTTAGTGCTTTTTGGATCGGTATCTTATTTTAAAACAGAAGCTTATCTTCAAAAAGAGATTACAGCAAAGCAAATGAGTAGGATGCAATCGCTCAAAATTGATATTAATGCATGGATGGAACCGAGTATGAGGATGGTACAAGATCTGTCTAAAGAACTTGAACTGTTTGCACCATTTAACAAAGAAGAGGTCGTTCCTTTACTTGTGCGTTCTAAAAAAGCGATCAATGCCGTACAAGTTTATTTTGGTTTAGAAGATGGCCGAATGATGTACGATACAGGCAAAGAACTAAGAAGAGATTGGTATGATCCAAGAAAGAGACCGTGGTACAGTAGTGGAATTAGTGCTGATCAACCTCTTATTGCTGATCCTTTTGTAGGATTTGCAAGCAACCAATTTACGATTGCCATTGCCTCTCCTGTGATGGTCAATGGAAAAAAACAAGGCGTCGTGGCTGCCTCTTTTTATGTCAATAAACTGTACCGTAAAATCAAAGCTATTCATGCTGAAGAGGGATATGCTTATGTGGTTGATGCTTCGGGTAAAATACTCTTGCATCCAGATAAAGAAATGCTCAATCTCTCTTTACCCGAACAGACAGCTGAATTTAAAAAAATGTATGATTATATGGTGAAACACAAAGAGGGTGCTTATGAAGATCATCATGAACTAATGACATTTGGCGAACTTCATAATGGTTGGTATATTGTTGTTTCTGTTTCAAAAGAAGATGTCTATGCGTTTAGTAACACAATGCTGAAGCTCTTTATTGTTATGGGGACACTGATGATAGCATTGACTGTCATAATTTTAATGAAAATGACTCAAAAGAGTCTGGAGGAGTCATGAAACGGTTCATTGTATTTTGCTTATTTTGCTTGAGTGTCGTGCAATGTTTTGCTTCACCTGTATCCCTTTCGCAAGAGATATATGAAGAAGCATCAAGAATCTTTGAGACAATGCATGAAACGCATTATGATCACCATAGTAGCATTGATGAAAAGCAAGGGTATTACAGTCTGGATTGTTCTGGTTTTGTCTGTCATGTTCTTCAAAAAAAAGCACCTATGTCTTTGAGGGTACTTCCTGTCGATAAACACCATACTCACGCGCGCGCTCAAAACTTTTATGATTATTTTAAAAGTTTACAAAACGTCTCTTCTCAAAAAGAGTGGATGCCGATCTTGCGTGTCAAAGATCTTGAAGAAGGTGATATTATCGCATGGAAGTATGATCCTTCTTTGCGAAAAAAAGATACAGGTCATGTTGTGATTGTGCAGCAAAAGCCTCTCTTAGAAGAGGGCAATCTTTACCGAATACGTGTTATAGACTCCTCCAAAGGAAAACATGCCAATGACACTAGAGCGAAAGAAAAGGATGGTATTGGTAGCGGTGATATGTGGTTTCGAGTTGATGAAAGTGACTATCCTATAGGACTATATTGGTCAAGCAAAGAGAAAAAAGAGAGTCAACACCCCATTGCTATGGGACGAGCCTTAAAATAGACACAATACAATTCGATGCCCTTTTGATTACCTTGATTAGGATTATAAACTTTTGGCTATGGATAAAAATTCCTGTGCAATTTTTGATAAACGCTTATCTTTTCTATAGGCTAAAACAACAGTACGTGAAAGTAAGGGTTCATCTATACTAAAGAGCATGATTTTATTTTCTTTATCTTCTTTAATAAACTGAGGCAGTGTAAAACTGGCTCCAATACCAGATGCTACGATGGAATTTGCAATATCAAACGTTTCTGTTTCACAAAAGATATTTGGCTCAAACCCTGCCTTTTTAAATATTTTATCGTAGATAGGTCTGCTTCGTTGGGTATCCTTAGGCAAGATAAATTTTTCATTTTTGAGTTCACTTAATGCGAGTGCGGGGTATCCTTTTGCTCTTTTTTTGACTTTTTGAGCTAGAGGATGCGTTATAGGCAAAGCAAGTAATGCTTGCTCTTCTTTGATCACCTTATAACTCAGTTCGTCCGAATGAAGTGGCAAAATAAGTGTTGCTATATCCACATCTCCATCTAAAAGCATCTTTTCTAAGTTTAGAGTAGAAAATACTTGAGAGACTCGAATATCTGCTTTAGGAAATTTCTTATAAAACTTAGATAAGGCATCAGGAATAAAATGATACCCAGTCTGTGAAAACCCAAGTCGTAATTTTCCATTTTCAAAGCCAGTGACATCACGCATTTGTATGTTTAAATCATTATAAAGTTCTATGATTGAATTCGCTTTTGCAATATAAATTTCACCTGCATGGGTTAGGCTAATGGGCGTGGTGCTTCTATCAAAGAGTGGTACCCCCCACTTGCTTTTCTAATATATTAATGCTCTGACTTAAAGATGGTTGGGCAATTTTTAGTTTTTGAGCAGCTTTCGTGAAGCTTTTTAATTTTGCTACCATTACTACACATTCTATTTGCTTTAAACTCATTGGAAGACCCTTTAAATAGATATTTATAAACATTTATAGTCATAATGAAAAACCTATGAAATCATATATAAAATAGTCTTTGACTTATGTTTGTAAGTGTATTAATATTTTGCTGTTATTAAATTTAAAATGTATTTTAAAAATATAATTTTAAATTTATAAAATCATTTAGAGGAAATCTTATGACTGAACAGTTTAACCGCAGAGAATTTCTGCAGTCAGCTTGTATTACCATGGGCGCATT
>JAVHRG010000254.1:0-2225 GCA_036171535.1 Sulfurospirillum sp.
AAAAAAAGCTCCTTGAGTCTGACAGTACCAATATTGAGGGAAATTGTTTCAACGATCATGCCATTTTCAATCTTTGCAAGTTCTGTTGAACCACCACCAATGTCAATAGTGACAGCATTTTTGATTTCTTTAAGGTAATTGAGTGCACCAACAGCACCATAATAAGCCTCTTTTGTACCTTCAATAACTTTAATATTGATATTAAGTTCTCTATGTATTTTATTGATAAAGAGGCTTGCATTGGGGGCGTCTCTGAGTGCTGATGTTGCAATGCAGAGAACTTTATTGCATTTAAACCCTTTGATAATATGACCAAACTCTTCAAGTGTTGTATAAGCACGTTTAAGAGCAGGTTCTTGCAACACACCACCAAAATTATAGGCACCTTCACCAATGCGCACACGACTTTTTGTTTCGTCGATGAGGTGGAAGGCAAAACGGCTACTTTTCTCAAAGATTGCCATTCTTGCAGAATTAGATCCTATATCAATGATGGCTGTTCGTTTTGACATTAATTGTCGCTACTGAGCTGTTCGTATTTTAGCTTTAACTCTTCAACACTTTCAATATTGTCAGGATCTGCAACAATGCATTCAACTGGGCATACAGAGATACAGGCTGGTTCATCATAGTGCCCTACACATTCTGTACAAACATCGGGATTGATGATATAAATAGGATCTGACTCCTCGATAGCACCATTTGGACACTCATCGCGACACGCGTCACAAGCGATACATTCATCTGTAATCATTAAAGACATGCTTATTTTCCTTCATTTAAAGTGAAATTTATTGACGAGTTTATACACTAAAAATACTTTAACGAAATTTAAAGCGAGCGTTTACGAAGAGGAAGTAGTAATGTGGCAATGGTTCCTTTGGTATCTTCTCTATTTTTGAGGGTGATTTTAGCTCCTAAGGCATCAGCTGCATTTTTAGCAAGGAAAAGCCCAAGTCCTGCACCGGTTTGGTTTCCATAACGTTTAAAGGGTGCAAAAAGATCTTTACTTTCATCAATGCCAATTCCTTCATCAATGACGCAAACAAAAAACCCTTCTTTCGTCAGATAGGCTTGAATTGTAATATTTCCTTCTTTGGGTGTAAATTTGATGGCATTTTGAACAAAGTTTTGCAAAATATGCATAAGTAGTGTTGGTTGAATCGTAATTTTATAGCTTATGGGAACAATATCTTCAATAATGTTTTTTTCTTCCATTTTGGCTAAGATGGTATAGTTATTGATCTGCTCTTTTAAAAAGGCAATCAGGTCAATTTCTATAGGTTTCTCAAATTGTGCACCTTCTTGTCTTCCAATCTCTAAGATATTGCTAATCATCTTGTTCATATCATTAATCGTTTGGTTATTACTTTTGAGGGTATCAATATACTTTTCATTCTCCCTTGGCTTTAAAAGAGTTACTTCATTTTTGGTTTTCATAACAGCCAATGGGGTTTTAAGTTCATGAGCAGCACCAATGAAAAGCTCTTTCTGCGAATTGACAAAGATTTGAATCCGCTCAACCAATTTATTAATACTCACACCTAAAGGTTGAAATTCACTTGGTAATTTTTGAGTATCGAACATTTGTAAAAAATTTTCGTTCATGCTTGCTAATTTATTAGTTAAAGAACGTATAGGTAAAACGAGCATACGTGATAGAAATAGGGCATAGAAGAGGATCAAAAAGATCGCTGTTAGGTTAATAATAAGAATATTTTTAAGAATTTTATTGAGCAAGATATCGGTATTGGAAATATCTTTGGTGATAGAGATAAAGTAATGTTCACGTTTTTCTAAAGGATAATAGATCGTAAGAAATTTTTGATCATCTTTCTCGCTATGTTCAAATGAAGCGACATGTCCTTGGTTGACACGAATTGCGATGGTGACTTGTACGTCATTAGGGTTATTAATGGAACTTAGGGATGGGTCAAAAATATTAATGCCCATACGTTCAATGGAACTCGTGCGTGAGGTGGCAATAATTTGGGCTTGTTTGGTAAGTTCTTGTGTAATATCTTCAAAGATAGAAATTTTAATGTAATTGTAAAGAATGACGGAGAAAATTACAATCAGTGTCGCCGAAGCGGACACCAATTGTAATATAAAACTTTCTCTTATACTTTTTTGGGAAAGCAAAATCTATAACCTCTTCGTCTTACTGTCTCAATGGTTGAGATTTCCAATGGTTTGTCCATTTTTTGACGAATTTGGTTAATAGC
>JAVHRG010000255.1:0-2220 GCA_036171535.1 Sulfurospirillum sp.
AGCCATACTGTTGTTTTGGTGAAAAAGTAGAGAAAAATACTCAGTGCGCTGTTGTCAAATTCATCAAAACTCACCAAAATAGTCTCTTGATGAACATCAGGGTGTTTTTTGAGCATGGTCTTTATCTCTTTGATAATCGCCTGCATCTGCTCTACAGAGGTATTATAGGTAAGTCCTAAACGTGTTTTAACACGACGTTTCCCCATGCGAGACCAGTTGGTGATGGGCGTATTGGCAAGGGTTGCATTGGGCATACTTACCAGTGCTTGTGCAAAGGTGCGAATTTTGGTGGAGCGAATGCCGATTTCTTCGATCATTCCTTCAACTGCTGGTGTTTCGACCCAATCGCCTACTTTAAAAGGGCGATCTGTAAAAATGACCAGTGAGCCAAAAAGGTTGGCCACGGTATCTTTGGCTGCGAGTGCAAAGGCTAAACCTCCCAGTCCCAAAGAAGCAACAAAAGCACTGACATTGATGCCCCACTCTTGCAAGATCGCCATAATACCCAATGCAACGAGAAGCATGCGCAAGGCTTTGGTGATGAAATGCTGAATATCTTGATGCAATTCTCTGCCAAATTTGGAAGAAAAAAAGTTAAAGAGATTAGAAAATTTATCCACCATTCGGTATAAAATCCAAAAAAGGATAAATGTTTCAAAAGATTTGATCACAAGGTCGACAAGATGGTCAAAACTTTTAAATGGAAGCCATAGCGTTGCTATATACGTGCTGATAAGGACAATGGAAAGTTTTAAAGGCTCTTCAAGTACCTCTATTAACTTGTCATCGGTGGTTGTTTTTGTTCGTTTCGCAATGGTTCTAAGAGGTTTGAGAATAATGTTGGCCATAAGATTTTTTAAGGATAGTCCTACCAAAAAAATAGTGATGGCAATGGCGATGTGGGTAATTGGCAATCCAAAAAGGCTATATTCTAAAATATGCTGGAGATCCATACTTTCTCCTAAGGGTTAAGATACAAATATCAACGGATTTTAACACAGAATGGATTAAGATTTCGTACTTATAGCTTGATCGGAGTCATCTTGAGACAGTTTTTTGGAGGCATAAACAGAGGTGTTCTGTTCATGTTACTCTCTTCGTTTAGCTTTGCGTTTGATGGCGCTTTTGCCAAGGTCCTTTCTCAAAGCATGGATTCGGTGGAAGTGGTCTTTTTTCGTAATGGCTTGACGATGATTTTTGTGGCACTGAGTATTTTTAAATTGCCAATAAAACAAGTCGGTGGAAAGCCTTGGTTACTCCTTTTTCGAGCACTCATTGGTTTTGCTTCGATGTTGGTCTTTTTCTACAATATTGCCCATATTCCTCTTGCCGATGCGATTACCTTCTCGCGTACAGCGCCTATTTTTACCGCCATTCTTGCTTTTTTCTTTTTAAAAGAGACCATCGGTTGGAAAGGGTGGGTGGCTGTTTTTATAGGCTTTATCGGTATTGTTTGCGTCATGAAGCCAAACGGTTTAATGCTCTCTAAGACGGATCTTTTTGGACTGTTTAGTGGTCTTGGCGCCGCCCTTGCTTACACCAGTGTGAGAGAGCTTAACAGAGTCTACGACACGCGTGTTATCGTGCTAGCTTTTGTCTGCACAGGAACATTTTTCCCAGCACTTTTTATGGTTTTGAGTGAATTTTTCCATACGCCGATGTTTGATTTTATGCTGGGGCATTTTATTGCTCCTGTGGGAATTCAGTGGCTTTATATCGTTTTAATGGGATTCTCTGGCGCCATCGGACAGGTCTATATGACTAAAGCATTTGCGACCACGAAAGCGGGAATTGTTGGGGCTGCTGGGTATTCAATTATCTTCTTTTCGCTGATTATTGGCATTGTATTGGGCGATGGTTTACCAGATATTATCGGACTATTTGGTATACTCTTAGTTGTAATGAGTGGAATTATCGTAGCAAAGGAGAAAGAGTGATTTTAATAGCAGGCCCTTGTGTCATTGAAAGTAGAGACAACCTTTTTAGGGTTGCCGAAAAATTAATAAGCTATCACGAAGATAAAACAATAGATTTTTATTTTAAAAGCAGTTTTGATAAAGCCAATCGTACGAGTATCGACAGCTTTCGTGGCCCTGGAATGGATGAGGGTTTGAAGCTTTTAGATGAGGTAAGACGTGAGTTTGGCTACAAGCTTTTAACCGACATTCATGACTACACCCAAGCGAAGCCTGTGGGCGAAGTCGTTGATGTACTTCAAAT
>JAVHRG010000256.1:0-11335 GCA_036171535.1 Sulfurospirillum sp.
AAAACCGACAGCCCTAATGCAGGGTACGCGATGAATAATGCGATTGGTATGAACAAAGGCGCAGGGCTTTATTTTCACCCAGTAGCTGATCCTATTGTTTCGGCTTACTCTAAAAACTTACTCAGCATCACCCATAAAATTGGCGCAGAAGAAGCCATTGCTTATCTTTTACTTGATCTTTTTGGCAACAAAGAGGCAATGCCAAAAAGTGTTGTAGCGTATTTAGAAACTTTCCACACCATAGAGAAAAAAACCATTCAAGAGAGTGTCAAAGAAGAGATCAAAGAGATCGTGAAAGACGAAGAGAGTGGCGAAGAGAAAGAGATTGTAAAAACCATTACGAAGATGGTGGAGAAAGAAATTGAAGTTGATACCAATGCTTTGCTTGAACTTATCGGTGCAGAAGCAGATTTGGTCGAGAAAATCACCAAACTTCTGGATAAAAAAGATAGCTTTAGTTTAATCGCAGGCGAAGATCTTTACACGCATCCAAGAGCAGAAAATATTGCAAAACTGTTAGGCTTGATCGAGCGTTTTACCGCATTTAAATTGGTCATTATTCCATCACGCACCAATACATTAGGTGTTTCACTCATCTGTGACCTTGATGATGTAAAAGGAAACTTCAGTTTAGGATATAACGTTAAAGGCGACATTACGTTAAGCGCACTGGGTAAAGGTGATTTGGATATGCCAGCTCTTAATCAACAAGAGGGAACGTTTACCTCGATGAACAAACGCGTCGTTCCTACCAATGCGGCATTGCCATTTAAAGGGTATTGTCTCAATGATATCGCTAATGCAGTGGGCCTGGAAGCGGAGTGGACGATTGATTATACGCCGTATCTGCCGAGTGAAAAAGGCTTTAAAGCAGAGAAATTTGATAGCTTGCCGAATCGTTTTGAAAACGATGGCACGGAGAATCGTGGCTATGTTCTCACCTCTCAAACCTTTACATGTAAAGATGATATTGAGCCAATAGCGAGCTTTACATGTAAAGAAGGCGATGTGGTTTACAGAGCCAATCCAGTGCATCAATTTAGCGCTTTTACCAATAAAGCGCATCAACTGAGTGAAGCGGGAGCGCTTTATGCATCGACAGCTTTTTTAGAAGCTAAAAACCTTCACGATGGCGCTGTTGTCACAATAGAAAATGATGCGGGTGCAAAATTGGTGATTGCGGTGAAAGAAGATAAAATGATTGATGGACTGATTGCGTACCTTCCAACATTTGATACCAAAATCGACACCACGCCGTTCTTTAAAGAAGCTTACCGCTTTGCTCACGTCGTGATTAAAGGAGTTGAACATGCTTGAAACAGCCGTTTTAGTTGAAACCGTTATTAAAGCTGTAATTGTTGTATCCATTGTGGCAGCTATGGCTGGATTTGCGACGTTTATTGAACGAAAAGTTTTAGCCTTTATGCAACGCCGTCTTGGACCTATGAACGTGGGACCTTATGGTTTATTACAACTCGCAGCTGATGGTATTAAACTCTTTACTAAAGAAGACATTGTTCCTCAAAATGCAGTCAAACCGATCTTTATGATTGCTCCCGTAATCGCTGCAGTCACAGCATT
The DNA here is from genome assembly GCA_036171535.1 of Sulfurospirillum sp. Lineage (GTDB taxonomy): Bacteria > Campylobacterota > Campylobacteria > Campylobacterales > Sulfurospirillaceae > Sulfurospirillum. The sequence continues at coordinate 1,582 of JAVHRG010000256.1, forward strand.
TGTCGCAATGGCAGCCGTTCCTTATTTTCCAGAGTTTACTCTTTTTGGCTACGTTGTTCACCCCATTATCTCGGACATTAACGTAGCGCTTCTTTATGTCATGGGTGTGGCTTCTGTAGGCATTTATGGACCACTACTAGCGGGTATGAGTAGTGCCAACAAATGGTCACTTCTTGGTGCAGCGCGCGCCGTGGTACAGATGCTTTCATTTGAAGTCGTGAGTGGTTTGTCCGTCCTTGCTCCGATTATGCTGATTGGTTCACTCTCGTTGATTGATATCAACGACTATCAAGTTGGGGGCATGAGTCATTGGTTGATTTGGAAACAACCTTTAGCCTTTATTCTTTTTGCAATGTCTGGGTTTATGGAAACGAATCGTGCACCTTTTGATACGATAGAATTTGAAGCCGAAGTCGTAGCGGGCTACGCAACAGAGTATTCAGGCATGCGTTGGGGTCTCTTTTTCATTGGTGAATATGCCAATATGATTACAATTTCAGTGCTTGTAAGTATTATCTTTATGGGTGGCTACAATCCAATTTGGTTTATACCTGGCTCTATTGCAATGCTAGTGAAAGTTTCTCTGTGGATTTTCCTTTTCTTGTGGGTAAGAGCAGCATGGCCACATATCAGACCTGATCAATTGATGTGGGTCTGTTGGAAAGTGTTGATGCCTTTAGCCGTAGTCAATATCTTGATTACGGGCTTTGTGCTGATTTAGGAGGCGAGGATGGAACTAAAAGATTTTACACAACGAAATTGTGCCCCTGGATATATCTTTTTTGAAGGTGAAAAAAAGCCTGAAAATGGTTGGGAAGCTTTTAAAAAAGTGGTGAAACGAAGTCTCAAAGGTGAGCTTTTTGTGGGGCTTTGGATTGTATTTAGAGAGATGATTCGTTTTGATATTCATACCATTCAGTATCCTGCGCAAAAATATGAAATGAGTCCAAGATACAGAGCCATCCATCGCTTACTTCGTTTGTTTGAAAGTGGCAGTGAACGCTGTATTGGATGTGGGTTGTGCGAGAAAATTTGTATCTCCAACTGTATTCGCATGGATACACATATTGATGAGAAAAGCCGTAAAGTGGTTAGTGAATATAGCATTAACTTTGGGCGTTGTATCTTTTGTGGGTATTGTGCGGAGGTGTGTCCTGAACTCGCGATTGTTCATGGAACTGAGTATGAGAATGCGAGCGAGCAACGTGCTCATTTTGGTCTTAAAGAGGATATGTTAACGCCGCTTGATACTTTTAAAGCCAAACAACAAAAAGAGTTTCCAGGTTATGGTGCATTAAGTGATAATGCCGATGAAGCTGTGAAACAAACACCATTAGCGTATTGAGGTAGCCATGTATGAAATTATAGCATTTTATGTTTTTGCCGCACTTACCATCGGTATGTTTGGAATTGTGGTGATGAGTTCTAACGCGCTGTATGCCATGAGTGCATTAGCCGGTGGAATGATCTTTATCTCTGGTTTCTTTTTCATTTTAGATGCCGAGTTTTTAGGGGTGGTTCAAATCGTCGTTTATTCAGGGGCAATTATGGCTCTGTATGCGTTTGGTATGATGTTTTTTGATACCACGCGAGATGTCAGTGAAAAAATGCGTTCTAAAAAAATTGCCTATACGCTTTCTGTAGTCAGTGCAATTTTAGTTGTAACGATTTTGTGTGCACCATTAGCATCTGAAGAAATTGAAGCAATGTATCCATCCATTGACACTGTTGGTAATGTACAAATGATCGGAGTGGTTCTCTTTACGAAATATTTAGTTCCATTTGAGTTAGCAGCGATTATGCTGCTAGTAGCAATGATTTCGGGCATTGTACTTGCGAGTAAGCGCATGGATGAGTACTTAGCTATGGAAGAGAATGAAATCGAATATCCAAAGGAGACCAAATGATCACCTTAACACATTATCTTGTATTAGCAGGTATTTTATTTTCTATTGGGCTTGTTGGTGTTATGCGACGAACCAACCTTTTGATGCTTTTTTTCTCAACAGAAATTTTATTGAATGCCATTAATGTTGGTTTTGTAGCGGTTTCAAAATATTATGGAGATCTTACAGGACAAATGTTTGCCTTTTTTATTATTGCGGTTGCCGCAAGTGAAGTAGCTGTTGGTCTTGGACTTCTGATCTTATGGTACAAACGTAACGGTTCAGTTGATCTTAACAACCTCCAGACGATGAAAGGGTAAGTATGGAAAACTATCTTTATACAGCACTTTTTGCCCCTTTAGTGAGCTCTTTGTTTGTGGCTCTGTTTGCAGCACGTCCAAAGATACTTTTTATGGGAATTATTGCTTCTTTACTCATTGCAGTTTCGATGATTGCATCCTTTGTTTTATTGGTTAATGTCAATACGTATGGACCTTTACATGTAACGATGATGGATTGGATTGCTGCTGGCAATCTGGAGGTTCCTTTTGGCTTTGTTGTGGATGAAGTTTCTGTTATTATGATGGTAACCGTAACCTTGGTTTCGACTATTGTTCATATTTATTCTATTGGTTACATGGATCATGATATGAGCTTTAACCGTTTTTTCTCTTACCTTTCAGCCTTTGTTTTTTCGATGATGATTTTAGTCATGAGTGATAACTTTGTAGGTCTTTTTATCGGTTGGGAAGGTGTAGGTCTTTGTTCTTGGTTACTCATTGGATTTTGGTACCAAAGAAACTCGGCTTCTTGGGCGGCGAATGAAGCCTTTATTATGAACCGTATTGCCGATCTTGGCATGCTTATGGGTCTTTTTCTTATTTATTGGACGGTTGGATCATTTCAATACGATGACGTTTTTGCGAGTGTGAAAACGATGGATCCTGTTCTTCTTGCAACGATTGGATTGTTTTTATTTATCGGTGCGATGGGTAAATCAGCACAGTTTCCACTCCACACATGGCTTGCCGACGCGATGGAGGGTCCAACACCTGTTTCAGCACTTATTCACGCTGCGACAATGGTAACAGCAGGTGTTTACCTCATCATTCGCTGTGGAGAACTGTATACACTTATCCCAGATGTGGGTTTTGCTATTGCTTCTTTAGGCGCTTTCGTAGCAGTTTTTGCCGCGTCCATGGCACTTGTCAATAATGATCTTAAACGCATTATCGCCTACTCAACCCTTTCACAGCTAGGGTACATGTTTGTAGCAGCAGGGCTTGGAGCTTATTGGATTGCACTGTTTCACTTAATGACACACGCTTTCTTCAAATCACTGTTATTTTTAGGTGCGGGTAACGTTATGCACGCGATGCACGATGAACTAAACATCAAAAAGATGGGTGGTTTGTATGGCTCCATGAAAGCAACGGCAATTTTAATGAGTGTGGCTTCTGTGGCATTGGCGGGTATTTATCCGTTTGCAGGCTTCTTTTCCAAAGATAAAATTTTGGAAGTTGCCTTTGGGGAAGGTGCATATTTTTTATGGTTTGCACTTTTTATTGGTGCAGGGTTAACGGCATTTTATAGTTTCCGTTTGGTAATGCTCGTTTTCTTTGGTGAAAAAGAGTATGTGAAATACGGTATACATCCGCATGATGCACAACCCTTTGTGATTTATGCAATGCTTCCATTGGGACTTTTAGCGGTTGTTGCAGGATTTTTAGAGCACACCTTCGAAGGTTTTGTAACGCGCCTGTTAGCACCGTATGAAATTCACATCGCACATGGGACTGAAGCGCTACTGATTGCAGGAACGTTAGGAATTGCTACGAGTGGTATAGCCTTTGCAATTTTCATGTATAAACGTGGGGGGTTCCCAAAGTCATGGGAAGAGAGTGCAGGTTATAAGTTACTCAGTAATCAATACTATATTCCTAAACTGTATGAACTTTACATTATGCGTCCATTTACCTCTGTTGCACGATTTGCATGGTTAAAAATAGATACAAAGATTATAGATTTTACGGTGGATTTGATTGCAAAAATTGTGTATTCAACAGGGCAAAATGCCCGGAAAATGCAAAGTGGAAATCTCTCTGATATGCTCAGATGGATGGTTGTAGGGATAGTCGTTTTACTTGTCCTTGCACTTTTTTATAGACCGATGGCGTAGGGAGTAGGGCATGGAACATATTTTATCACTTCTTGTATTTTTTCCAGCGATGGCAGGGCTCTTAGGCTTTTTGGTTACTAAAGAGAGTATCAGGGCGTATGGCATTAGTGTCAGTACCATTGAGTTTTTTCTTTCCATTGTTTTATGGATTGGTTTTGATGGCGCAAATGCGGGTTATCAGTTTGTAGAGTATTATCCGTTTGTACCAAGCTTTGGAATGAGTTATTATCTTGGGGTGGATGGTATTTCGCTTTTCTTGATTATTTTATCAACATTTATTACGATGATTGCATTGATAGCGCTGAGTATTAAAAATGAAATTAAAAATTTAATTATCTCTGTTCTTTTCTTAGAAATGACGATGGTAGGCGTTTTCGTGATCTTAGATGTTATCTGGTTTTATGCATTTTGGGAACTCTCCTTGGTGCCAATGCTTTATATCATTGGCGCATGGGGAAGTGTGAACCGTGTGTATGCGGCCATTAAGTTTTTTCTTTACACTTTTGCAGGCTCTGTTTTGATGCTAGTAGGTATCTTATACATGGGATTTTTATACCACGAAGCAACAGGTATTTGGAGCTTTGCACTGCCTGATTGGTATTTATTGCAAGTTCCATTTGAAACGCAATTATGGCTTTTTGGAGCCTTCTTCTTGGCGTTTGCGATTAAAGTTCCCATGTTCCCATTTCATACATGGTTACCCTACGCTCATGGGCAAGCACCAACCATTGGTTCTATCATTTTAGCAGCGGTACTTTTGAAAATGGGAAGTTACGGTTTTGTTCGCTTTTCACTGCCTCTTTTCCCCGATGCGTCAGCCTATTTTTTAATACCGGTTGCAACTATCTGTATCATTATGGTGATCTATGCAGCGATGATAGCGTATGTTCAAGAAGATATGAAACAGGTTATTGCCTACAGCTCAATCTCTCATATGGGGATTGTTATATTAGGAACATTTGCAATGAATGCGGAAGGTATCACTGGCTCAATTTTTCTGATGCTTAGTCACGGTATTGTGAGTGGTGCACTGTTTATGTTAGTGGGTGTTATCTACGATCGCCGCCATACAAAAATGATACGTGATTTTGGTGGTCTTGCTTCTGTAATGCCACATTTTGCAACGATTTACGGCATTATGCTCATGGCTTCAGTAGGACTTCCTTTGACCATTGGATTTGTTGGCGAATTTTTATCGTTAGCTGGATTTTATCGTATCAACTGGCTGATGACACTCTTTGCCGGAACTGGTATTATCCTAGGAGCAATTTATATGCTGGTCCTTTATAGAAAATCCTTTTTTGGTCAAGTTGTTCATGAAGAAAATAAAATACTTAATGATCTTAATGGCAAAGAGCTCACGGCACTAATTCCTTTAGTGGCTCTTGTAGCAATTTTAGGAGTTTATCCAAAACCAGTTTTGAGTGTCATTGATATGAGTGTTCAAAAAATGCTTGTTTTAATGGAGCAAAAAGCGGTAGAGCAAACGACAAAAGATCTTATTATTAAAGCCAACACAATAGGAGGATCACACTAATGTTAGAGCCTATTTCGATTGATATGGCAAGCCTCAATCTACCAGCACTTCTTCCTATGGCAATTTTAACGATAGGCGCCCTTGCTGTTATTTGTGTTGATTTGGCAGTCAAAGGGTTAAATCGTAGTTTTTTAACAATGTTTACGATTCTTTTCATTATATTAGATTGTGGAGCAGTTCTTGGTTACAATGGGCCAGCCCGTGGATTTTTTGATGTAATGCTTGTTGATGGTATATCAATTATTGCACAAGTGATTATTCTTGTCGCGTCTGCTTTTTTCTTGCCTCTTTCTCTTAGTCATCGACATTTTAAAGAATTTAGAATGGCAGAGTTTTATGCACTTTTCATGTTTATGATTGTAGGTTTTCAATTTATGGTGGTGAGTGATAACCTTATTTTAATTTTTATCGGTCTTGAGACTTCAAGCCTTGCTCTTTACACATTGATAGCAATGCACAATCGAGCAAAAGCATTCGAGGCTGCCATTAAATATTTCACCATGGGAGCATTGGCTGCAAGTTTTTACGGAGTTTCAGCACTGATTTTTTATGCTTTAACCGGTAGCGTTGAGATCAATCAAATTGAAAAAGTCTTAATGCAAAGAGAGTTTGAACCACTCCTTGGTGTGCTTGCAGCAACCGTTTTTATGTTAGGAGCTCTTGGGTTTAAACTTTCCCTTGTACCATCCCATACATGGACACCGGATGTCTATGAAGGCAGCTCAGCACCACTAGCAGGATATATGTCTGTTGTTCCAAAAATTGCAGGCTTTGTGGTTGCTATGCGTTTGTTTGAAATGCTTGTAAGCTCAGGGGTAACGTGGTTAGAAAATATTTTATATATCACGGTAGTTTTAACGATGACACTGGCAAACTTGACGGCATTAGTGCAAGATGATGTCAAAAGAATGCTAGCATTTAGCTCCATTTCGCATGCAGGATTTATGATGGCAGCGATTTTAATTGGCACGACACAAGCCAATACAGCACTCTTCTTATACTGGATTTTGTTTATGTTTACTAACTTGGGTGCATTTACAATGCTTTGGATTGTAAGACATCCTAAAAACCTTTGGGATGAGCGTTATCAACATCCGTATGCGAAGTTCTCAGGTCTGGTTAAAATCATGCCTACAACCGCAACGATAATGGGTATTTTTATGTTTGCTCTTGCGGGTATGCCGCCATTTTCTGTCTTTTGGGGTAAGCTTTATCTTATTAGTGCCGCCATTAACAGTGAGTATATTTCATTAGCTATTATTATTGTACTCAATAGCGCTATTGCCATTTATTATTACATGAAATTGGTCATCTATATGTTCTTGAAAGAGCCTGATCCTGTCAGAGCCGATGCCGCACTTTATGCAACAAATGCATCAACTCCTCTTAAAGTTATTGTAGGCGTTGCAGCCATTATCACAATGTTTGCCATTGTATTTGTGGAACCTTTATTAACGATTATTACCAAATACGTTACTGCCAGCGGTTTTTAAATAAGGGGTGAAAATCCCCTTATTTTGCTATAATATAGGCATGAAATATATATTAATCTTCCTTTTAGCATCGGTACAACTTCTTGCACTGGATATTATTTTAAACAGTGGTAAAGAGAGCAAATCAAATTATGCCATTTTACATGTAATCGATGCAAAGCCCTTTTTATGCCAAACTATACCTGATACTCTTGATAAAAAACACTATATTTGTAAAATTAGCCGCCCTATTAACAAACCAATTGAATCGAAAAAAATGAAGCTTGCTGAACTTGATTTTTACGAGAAAGATGGTGACTTTTATATTACGATAGACCCTAAGGTTGATTCAAAATTAGTTCCTGTTGAAGAGAGCTTATACGCTACCAGTGAAATTTTAAGCAAACCTACAGAGACACTTTATTCCCATTGGACTATTTTATTACAAGAAAAACCTTTATATGCAGAAAAAGAGGTTTTAGATGGGCTGGATTTCCCTGTAGAATTTCCTAAATATCAAAAGCCTTATATAGGGGCACTTGATCTTAATGGAGCACCTATCTCTTATGCACAAAGTAAAGATATTCAGCTCTATTTAGACATTAAGCAATCGTATGAGAGTGGTGATTATGACAGTGTCGTCAAAGATGTCAAACGCGTCTTAACGCTTTTCCCTAATTCAATTTTTCGCAGCGAATTAGAGCTATATCAGATGCGCTCTATGGATAAAGTCTTAAGTGCAAAGGGCGAAGATAAAATTGATACTTTAGCCTTTAATGAAAATGACATTATTAACGTCGCGAAAAGGTGGAGTAAAGAGTTTGCCAGCGATGAAAATATTCCTGAAGTTTTAATGTTGATGACGAAAGCCTATCTCAAAACCAATTCGAAATCAGACGCAAACTATGCGCTTGATATTTTAGTAGGCGAACATCCCGATAGCCTTTTCACCAAAAGAGCAATTTTATTGTATGCCGACAATCTTTTCCTCAAAAAAGAGAAAGATAAAGCGATGAAACTTTATTTAGATGTTCTTTTTAGCGCGCAAGATTTAGACATTGCTTCAGAAGCGGCGATTCGCTTGAGCGACCACCAGATGGACGCAGGTAAAATGAAAGAGGCAAAAGAGTATTTACTTAAAGTACTCAATGTTAATGCTCAATACCTGCTCAAGGATAAAGAAGCCAGTTATAAATTAGCACGAAGGCTTTTTGAGCATCATCTTTATGACTTGGCGGCGAAGATTACGGATCTATTGTTAGAAAATACTCCTAAAAAAGCCGATAATCGAGAGTTACTTCTTAAAGAGAGTGGCGATTGGCATGCAAAAGCCAATGACGTGGAAATTGCCCATACACGCTATCAAGAGTATTTGGCAGATTACAAAAATAGTGGTACGTATGTTCAAGAGGTGACGGAGAGTTTGGATGAACTTTTCTTTAAACTGAACGAAAACAACGAGACAAAACTGGCTAATTATTATGATAAATTGATTGAGACTTATAACAACGAGATTGGGCAAAAAGCATTGTTAGAAAAAGCAAAATTACTGCTCAAACAGAAACGTTATGAAGAGGTATTAAAGCTTCAAAAAGATCTTGAGAAGTTACCAGATCATTATGAAATTAAACCTGAAGAGTTAATCTATGAAGCGGCAAAATCTCTTGCGTTACAGGAGCTCCTAAAAGATGAATGTCAAAATACCATAGGACTCATTGAAGAGTATAAACTCCAAATCAATGAACCACAATATGAAGAGAAATTATTTCAATGTTTTATGCGTGCTTCACGCTATGACCGAGCTAAAGAGATTTCAGATACGCATCTTAAAGATGCACAACTTGTTAGTCGCTATGCCTGGTCGCAAAAACAGGTTCAAGTGCTTTTTAAAATGGGAAAATACCAAGATGCTCTTGCCTTTAAAGAAGATCTTAAAACACTCTCCTTTACATTGAGAGATAAAATTGGATTGGAGACAATTCGTGACCTCTTTTTCTCTTTAGTCAAACTCAAAAATCTCGAAGGTGCAGCCTCACTTGCCGAGAGTATTAAAATTCTTTATCCTGATGAAGCGAGCAATTTAGATATTTATTACGAGATTGTCAAAATGGCTAATGATGCTAAAAATGATCTTCTTCTTGTGACGTATGCAGAAGCAAGTCTGGGGATGCAAAAAAAGTTTAAATCTACGGCGCTTAGTCCAGAATTGGAGTTTGTGTACATAGATGCACTCAAACGCTTGGGACGCGATCAAGAAGCACTCACTATTGCAGAAGGGCTTTTGCCTCAAAGTTTAGTCGCTAAGGATAAAATACGACTCTTCTATCAAGCGGGAGAGTTAAGTTTAAAATTACAAGATTCAAACAAAGCCAAATCTTACTTTACGCAATGTGTCTCTATTAACGATAACAGCTCATGGAAGAGCATTTGCCAGCAGAATCTTGATCTAATACCTTAAGAGAAGGTATTAGAAAAGGATCGATTTTATCTCACAAAATGCATCCATAGAGTATTTCCCACCCATCCTTCCAAGGCCTGATTGTTTCATACCACCAAAGGGAGGAGTTTTAGCTTTTGATGTAGCGGTATTGATTAAAACCCTTCCGCTTCGTATCTGTTTTGCAAATTCAAGTGCTTTAGTTTCATCCGCTGTTTGCGCCATAGGAGTAAAAGCGCTAGT
>JAVHRG010000257.1:0-2199 GCA_036171535.1 Sulfurospirillum sp.
AGGGTATAAAAGAATTGTTGAAACCATTGGTGAAAAAATTCTTTTATACCCTATCATCGTACCAATACCAATCGCAAAGGCAACGGCCATGATAACCCACGTAGGGGCATACTCTATGGGTGAAACAAGCGCTTTTCTCTGAGTGGCAATATAGTCTGACTTATCTTTGTCACCAATAAGGTATATTTTCTCCGCTTGAGCAAAGAAGTTATCGGAGCATAAAATCGTGGTACGAACACTCCATATATCCTCTGCTGCAAGGTCTTCATAGGATTTCAAATTATTGAGCTTTTGAGCAACCAAAGATGCTGATGTACCGACTTGATTAACGTTGCATTCTGCAATGGTATTTTTTGTTTTGAGAGCACTTGTAAGTCTTTTTTCACTCACCATTTGAATCAGTGTTTCGTTATTATCGGCATAAAACCTCGCTAAATTGTTAGCGGCATCTTTCGTTTGGGTTATTTTATACTGATGTGAGTTCATATTGAGGGCATAATAATTGGGCAAGATACCAATGAGAATAATCATAATAAGACCAATGCCCTTTTGACCATCATTTGAGCCATGCGCAAAACTGACTCCTGCACCTGTGGCAATAATACCCATACGCGCCCAGAAATTAGGGTGTTTACGCTTTTCTTCTTGTGTCGGTGATTTAAATAATTTGGGGCTATCGATGTATTTTCGAGCCAACCGCATCATAAAAAATGCAAAACCAAAGCCAATGACAGGAGAAATGGCTAAGCCTGCAAGAACGCCATAAACGACTTTCCAGTTAACACTTTGGGAAATATCAAAACCGTTTAAAACACCAAATGTTGCACTGACGCCGATGATAGAGCCAATGAGTGAGTGCGAGCTCGAAACAGGGAGGGCAAAATACCATGTCCCTAAATTCCATATGACCGCGGAAATGAGAAGAGAGTACACCATTGCTAAGGAAGCGTTCTTATTTGTCGCAACCATAATGTCAACGGGTAATAAATGAACAATGGCATAAGCAACGCCAATTCCACCCATCAAAACACCTAAAAAGTTCATGACGCCTGACATAATAACCGAGTCACGTGCTTTCATAGAGTGCGTGTAGATAATCATTGCAACAGCATTGGCAGTATCATGAAAACCATTAATCATTTCATAAAAGAGAGCAATTCCTAACGATAAAAGAAGTAAAGCAATTGTAAGATTATCAACATTTGTTAAAGCGTCCCAAAGTACAGACATATAGTATCATCCTAATTTTTAGTACTGTTACTTTACCAAATCAATATAGTTTTTTTGCTTTAAGTGAAGATAATTATTAGGAATTGGTCATTTAAAGGTGAAGTATTCGCATCCAATTTGTTAGAAGGTCCCTCTTGCCAAGTGGGAGCCTTCTAATTATTTTTTATCAACTTTTGTAGCAATAATATCCAAAGTGAATCGCAAAATCGCCCACGCCTCCACCACCAACAATGCCCATCATTGCAGAGTAGCCTACAAGACTGATGCATGCCTGTGACTGTGAGCCCCCTAAGCTGTGGCAGCTTCAATCACGCCTTTATCCACTTCGCACAGTGATACTTACACCAACCTCGCATAAAAAGCAATTGCCACAACTGAAAGTGAAAAAGAGGCTGCAATAGATCCTTCGTTTTATTTTGGATATATTTTTGAAAGAAATGAATCTAAAATTGTATTAACTATCAACGGTGGAGTTAAAATGGCAGTATAAAAGCTGATAAAAAGTAGTTTTTACAACCAAAAAATTAAATCAGTAGACTAGTTTTGTTCGGCTAAAGCCTTTTTTAAAATTTCTTGTAAGAATACAGATGGTTAAAAAAGGTGATGTAAAAATGATTCATAAACTGCTCAAAGGTAGGCTGAGTCAGAGTGCTATCGCATATAAACTTGACATTAACAGAGATACGGCTACTAATCTTGATCTTTGAATACCAAAATTTCTATTTCCGGACAAAATTCGGACATAATTAAAATAGTGTCTAACACTATTTTCTGCATTGCAACATTACTTAACAATTGGCTTTTGTAATATTCTTGATACCCTTTAGATGTAGGATTTTGTAAACATTTAAGGAGTCAAAATGATAAAAGGTGTTCAAGGCGTTATCTGCGATTGGGCAGGGACAATGGTTGATTTTGGTTCGCTATCTCCCGTAGCTGCTTTTAAAGAGGCATTTGAGCGTTACGGCT
>JAVHRG010000258.1:0-11285 GCA_036171535.1 Sulfurospirillum sp.
GTAAATCCCGTTTCTCTTTTAAAAAAGCGACTAAAATACGCTGCATCTTCAAAGCCTAAATTAGTTGCAATTTCGTTTGAGTTCATTCCTGTATAAGAAAGAAGTCTTTTAGCTTCTATAATTGTTTTGGAGCGAATATACTCGCCACAAGGAATTCCTGTATACTCTTTAACTGCCTGATTGAGAACTTTGAGCGAAATCTTGAGCTTTTTTGCATAAAAGGCAGGTGTTTGAATTTTGTAATTATTGGTTTCTAAAAGCGTATTGAGTGAACCAAAAATGGTTGTATGGGTATGTTCATTGACAACATTGGGTAGAAGCCTTTGAACTTGAATAAGAAAGAGCTTCAGTAAGTTATTAATGGTATATTGTTTCAGTGTTTTTTCGCTCTGAAATTCTTCATGTAAGCTCAGTAATAATTCTACTAATGCGCTATAAGCGGGCTCTTCTACTAACAAATAATCAAAATTGAAGATAGAGAGATTTTCTAAAAAAGTCTTTTCTTCAAAAATAGAGAGATCAAAGCGAAGCAAAATACCGTGAAATTCACCTGTATAAATAGGCAAATGAATTTGAGAAGGTAGCATAAGATATAAAGAACCTTTTTGCATAGGCCTATCAATAAAATCAATTTTCATGATACCATTTGCATTGATAACAAAGATGATTTCGTAAAAAGGATGTCTATGGGGGAGGGGTTGCGGTGTCCCAGCAGGAAGAGGAGAATGTTGGATTTGTCCAATAAAAAAATTTTTATCTTCATTGGGGCTGTTGGGATCTATGTCATAAAAGAGTTTAATTTCAGTCGTCATTTATATTTCCTTTTTATGCCCGTATAAAAATACTGCTCGTTGCAATTTACTTCTGGTAATGTTGAAATTTACTATCTACACTGTACTCGCCAGCACCTAAAAAACAATAACAAATGAACCTAAGAGGTTCAAAGGAAGCTCTACCATAACGAACTCCTAAGCAATTTTTGTATTTAGAAGTATAACAACTTATTCCAACGTTAAAATAGATTTTAGTGTACTTTTAGATGCAAAAAGTGTTTTTAAAGTACACTAAAAACTAATAAACTCTATCGTAATTGATAACAACGATAGGATGGTTTATACAATGGTTACAAACTTTAAATAAAAATAAAGCCTATAGCCATTGTATAAGTCGTTTTTCAAGGAGAGAGAAGAGAGATCGCTTGGCGGTACATACCTCTCTTCTTAGATAAAAATGGGTTAAAAAAATGTTATTTCTTGATGTCGTATTTAACGGTTACTTCATCACCTGATTTGATAGCACCAAACATGACTGAAGGAATTTCAAGACCAAATTCAGTCATTTTAACTTTAAAGCTACCAGAAACATGATCGAGTGTTAAAACTTCAGGTTTTAACGTTTCAGTTCGCTCTTTATCCAATACTTTGAACACACCTTTGATTGTACCAGCTGCTAGATCTGCATCAACCATTTTGAAGGTAATGACATTATTGCGGTCAATTTTTAGGGTGTCATAGGCTTTTTCATCCAGTCCCTCATCACCGCTTTTCAATGTCTTAATTTGAACAGAAACGTTCAGTTTTGTGATTTTAGAACCATCATTTTCAAAAGCAACATCGGTCTTATTAGACACCATTTTCCAATCATGCAGTGTTGATGTTCCATGAATCTCAATATTTTCTGCATAAACTAAGCCAGATAAAAGCAAAAGGCTACAAATCAATTTTTTCACATTAAATCCTTATAAAATTAGAAGCTAAGAGATGCATTGACCATAAAGCCGTTGAAGTCTGCTTTACCGCCATTATAGATTGAGAATTTTTCTCTCTCTTGTTTGATGTATTCAAGTTTCGCAACTGCATTTTTAGAGAGAAACCAGCCGAGTGTTGCTTGATATTGTTTTAATTCAGCATCGCCTAAATCGTTGTAATCGTCTTTATACTCTTGAACAGCATTTTCATAACGACCTGCTATCCAGAATTTATCATTGTAGAAGCGTTGTACAAGGTCAATTGCATAATGATTAACTTTGATAGATTTACCCATAGTGTCTTCTGCATCCATGATTTCATACATTCCATATAATTCTGTATCTTGATATTTTATAAAAAGATTCGTTTTTGAAGCTAAAAGATCTGGAGCAGATGAAAATTGTTTTGTGCCCTTATAATTAACATAATTTCTCGTAGGATCCCAACCAGAAGATAAAACAGCTGAATTAACAGTACCATAAACATTTCGAATAACATTACCTGCTTTATCACCTTCATATAAATCTTGTCTATTGACACCAGAAACATTGTAAACAGATTCTGTAATTCTAAGTCTTAAGTCATCAGTATATTCATGATCAAAGCCTATTTTTCCATATACGGCATAAGTATTACTTGTTGTACCATAGGTATCCGACTCTGCTGTATCTTGAGGGTTAGCTTGACCATTTGTAATACCCGCCATAACAAAAGAACTAATTGCAGGGATACGATAAAGTAATTCAATATGAGTACCTTGATCCTCGGCATCAACAGCTAAATTATTAATAAATGGATTTCTCATAACATTTGCATTATCGGTTCTTCTATATTGATCATCACCATAGTTAATGTCATTAACACCAATTTTAATGGTTGCATCTTTCATAAAACCAGATAAAAACCCTGGAGCAATAAAATCAAGGTTATCAATGGTTGCATAACCACCTTTAACATAAGTCTCATTGTGATGGTGTGATGCTAGCATAGTTTGTAGTTTAACGTTAAAACCACTCATCACTTTTGCATTAATATCAAAGTTTGCACTTGGCAAGCTTAAAGCTGACTCTGCATCACCAACTCCTGCACCTGTATTACCTGGAACATTCCATGTATTAGCATCAACATGAGGTGCATACTTAGAGGCACTCCAAGCTTGGTCTATTCCTTGATAATAGAAAGATAAATCAACTGCAAAACTGACTTCTGGTTTACCATTAAAAGCAGAAGTATCTTTTTCTGGTTCAAATTGTTGAACAATCTTAGCACTCGCCAAAGTGCCACAAACAACGGTACTTAAAAGTACGACAGCGAATTTTTTCATTGTAATTCCTCCAAAATTTAATTTCAGATAAATTATAACTTGTAATATTTATTTTTAAAATGGATTTTCATTATTAAAAATTGTACTTTCCGTCCAATTCATTACGGAAATTTTTAGGAGAAACACCCACTTCTCTTTTGAAGAAACGACTAAAATAAGCGGGGTCAATAAAGCCTAAATGATCGGCTATTTCGTTGCAAGACATCGTGTCGTATTTAAGAAGTCTTTTCGCTTCCTGTAACGTTTTTGAACGAATAAACTCACTGCAATTAAATCCTGTACTTTCTTTAATTGCTTGATTAAGCAATTTAATACTGGTTTTTAATTTTTTAGCATAGAAGGTTACTGGGGTGAGTTGATAGTTATTCTGATGCATAAGATCATTGAGTTTAGTAAAGAGTGTATTGGTTGTGATGGATGCAGGTTTTGCAGGCAAAGCACGTTTGACATAAATCAGTAAAATTTGAAGCAGATTAGTAATGCTGCATTCTTTAAATGATTTTGTCATCTTAAATTCTATATGTAAACTTTTCAAAATAGTTTCAAAGGATAAAAATTCAGATTTGCTGACATTAACCGTATCAAAATGAAAAATTGAGAGATATTCAATAAAAGATTGCTCCGAAAAGAAGGACATATCAAACTTTAGAAGATAGCCATGAAGGTTTTGTGTATGTTCCCATCCATGGATTTGATTAGGGGATACTAAAAAAAATGAATGTTCGTGAATCTCATAGCTTTGGCAGTCAACATAGAATGTTCCTTCGCCTTGAAGAATAAAAAAAAGCTCATAACAATCATGTTTATGCCTAGGCACTGGAGAAAGATAGTCAATTTTATCTATTTTAAAATGATCTTCTTTAAGCGTAAAAATGGGTAGTGTCATCATTCCCTCCTTGTTAGAAAAATTTGATGAAGTTAATTAATATAGAATATGGAGATTAAATTTAGATATATTATTTCGTCAATATAATATGCTGAAAAAGAATAGCTAATAATCATAATATTTCTATATTTTTGAAGTATATCAGATAGCGCAGTTCAATATAAATGGATTTTAGGGGTAAATAATAGTACTTTTACGACCATACTTTGTACTAAAAGTGTCATTTAAGTGTCTTAAAGATTCATTTTAGAGCGTTTTTATGGTACTTTTACAACATTATTGTGTTTTTCTTCTTTTATGTTCAAAAAATATTTAATTAAATATATTTAATTAAATTATACAATGCTAGGTACGTGTATTTAAATAATTATGAAGAGTTAATGAGGAAATTATAACAATTAAATTCGCCTAATTATAAGTAATTTAATAGGCTATAAATTTATAGCCTATTATAAAAGGTTAGAAGCGAGTGTTAGTGTTACTAAAAAGGGAGTGCTTAAATTGTCCCATACTCAGTGGCAATCTTGGTATAAAAAAGTCCTAATTTTTCTTCGCTTAAAAGAGTAAAAAGTTTTTCAGATTCCGCTTCACTCACATTCATAATAATCTCAAGCGGTTCATCGGCAAGTTCAAAGAAAGTAGATGAGTGGAGTTTCCCATCGCGACCGATCCCTTGAGATGCATTTAAAATGGTGACACCTTTGATGCCAATTTTTTCAGACATATTAACAAGCCATTGGCTGATGTGTTCACCATTGGGGTGTTTTCGGCTTTGCAATGTTGAAAAAATAAGTTGAAAACCTTTCATAAGCTTCCTTTTTGAAGTAGGGTATAACTGGCAATTCCGAGTAGCGTCATTATAATAGATCCCATTACATGTAAAAGAGCTGCCATAATGCTAAGGCTCAAGCGTCCTTCTTGAATGAGGGCAACAATCTCTGCGCTAAAGGTACTAAAGGTCGTGAGCCCTCCTAAAAAACCGGTAATAATAAAAAGCCGCCATTCTGGAGAAAGGGCTGTATTGGTAGCAAAGAAAGCAATGAACAATCCGATGAGATAACCACCAATGAGATTGGCACTTAACGTTCCAAGAGGAATGGACGGATAGATACTGTTTAGTTTTGTTCCTAAAAAGTAGCGTAAAAGCGCGCCAAAACCTGCGCCTGAAAAAATTGCCAAAATAGTGTAACCCATCCCCAAAACCTTTTGTGGAATTTGGTGAAATTATAACATAACTCCTTCAAAGAGAAGCGGGCATGTTTATATATTAGTAAATCGCTTGGTATTCTTGACAATAAAAAAATAATCTGCTATTATTTCGTCAATTCAAAACAAGGAGGTGAACCATGAAGTCTAGTAAAGCCATTATTCATGGAAAGAGTACTCATGTTTTTTGTCTGATGTGTTGCTAAAAAAACGTCTTACATGTAAAAAGAAATTGAATCAATAGCACACAAAAGTAACAGGAAAAATCATGAAATTCTTAACAACAAAAAGTCTCTTTTCAGTAGTAGTTGCAGTTTTGGCACTTGTGGTGCCTTCCATTCACGCCGCAGATATCTCCTTGCTCAATGTCTCATATGATCCAACACGTGAGTTTTACAAAGAGTATAACCAAGCCTTTGCCAAACATTGGAAAGAGATTAAAGGTGACAATGTCACGATTCGTCAATCCCATGGTGGTTCAGGTGCCCAAGCCAGAAGTGTCATAGACGGTTTGGATGCGGATGTCGTTACCTTAGCGCTTGCTTATGATGTCGACGCGATTGCTGAAAAAGCACATGCGATCGATCCCAATTGGCAAAAACGTTTTATTCATAACAGTGCACCTTATACCTCTACTATTGTCTTTTTAGTACGTAAAGGAAATCCTAAAGGCATTAAAGATTGGGATGATTTAGCCAAACCCGATGTTAAAGTCATTACCCCTAATCCTAAAACTTCAGGAGGAGCACGTTGGAATCATTTAGCAGCGTGGGGTTATGGACTTGAAAAATACGGCAGTGAAGAGAAAGCCAGAGAGTTTGTCTCTAAAATCTATGCCAATGTCCCTGTCCTTGATTCAGGAGCTAGAGGCGCTACCAATACCTTCGTTCAAAGAGGTTTGGGCGATGTCTTAATTGCTTGGGAAAATGAAGCAATCTTGTCAATAAAAGAGTTAGGACCTGATAAGTTTGATATTGTCGTTCCCAGCATTAGTATCCTAGCCGAACCAAGTGTCAGTGTTGTTGATAAAAATGTCGAGAAAAAAGGAACGAAAGAGGTAGCAACCGCCTACTTAGAGTACCTTTACTCCAAAGAGGGACAGAGAATTGCGGCTAAAAATTACTATCGTCCAACCGATCCTGAAATCGTAAAAGAGACGGAATCAACATTCCCAAAACTAAAACTCTTTACCATTGATGCTGTCTTTAACGGATGGGGTAAAGCTCAGAAAAGCACTTTGCCGACGGTGGCGAGTTTGACAAGATCTTTGCTTCTATCAAGCGATGAAGTGGCACTTTAGAAAGCCCAGTGTTTTGCCAGGATTTGGCTTAACGCTTGGCTTTAGCCTTACCTATGTGACTCTCCTAGTGCTTATTCCCCTCGGAGGGTTACTGCTTTATACGACCAAGCTTTCGTGGAGTGAGTTTATTGCCGTTATCGTAGATCCAAGAGTTTTGGCTTCGTTCAAACTGAGCTTTGGTGCGAGCCTCATCGCGGCGGTTGTCAATCTTTTTTTTGGACTGATTGTCGCGTGGACATTGGCTCGTTATAATTTTTTTGGTAAAAAAATTGTCGATGCACTGGTTGATTTACCTTTTGCCCTTCCAACAGCGGTTGCGGGTATTGCCTTAGCGGCTATTTTTGCACAAAATGGTTGGATAGGTGCGTTTTTAGAGCCACTTGGCATTCAAATTGCCTATTCTAGGGCTGGCGTTGTGGTTGCACTCGTCTTCATCGGGCTTCCTTTTGTGGTTCGTACCGTTCAGCCTGTGATCGAAGAGTTTGAAAAAGAGTTTGAAGAAGCGGCGACAAGTTTGGGTGCTTCATGGCTACAAACCTTTACAAAGGTGATTTTACCCTCTTTAATGCCAGCACTTTTAACAGGGTTTGCACTCTCTTTCGCAAGAGCACTAGGCGAGTATGGTTCCATCATTTTTATCTCAAGCAATATGCCCTTTGTGAGTGAAATCGTGCCACTCATCATCGTAACGAAACTTTCGCAGTTTGATTATGTTGGCGCTACGGCAGTGGGAACGGTGATGTTGCTTGCGACCTTTGTGATTTTGTTTTTTATCAATGTTATTCAGATTTACAGTCGCGAAAAAAGTTTATAGGGAAAGAGAATGCAAACAGAACATCGTTTAGAACCAAGGTGGTTGAAACCACTTTTGCTGGGTACTACGCTTCTTTTCCTTGCCATTTTTTTAGCGCTTCCTTTGGCAGTAGTTTTTAGCGAAGCCTTAGCAAAAGGGTGGAAAGTGTATTGGGCTTCTATTACGGAGCCAGATGCCATTGCGGCGATTAAACTCACCCTTTTAGTGGTGTTTATAACCGTTCCGCTAAATACCGTTTTTGGTGTTGCCACTGCTTGGTTGATTGCTAAGTTTGAATTTCGTGGGAAAGGGTTTTTAATTACCTTGATCGATCTTCCTTTTGCCGTTTCTCCGGTTATTGCCAGTCTGATTTTTGTGCTTTTATTTGGAAGTCAAAGTTGGTTTGGCGCATGGCTCAGCGAACACGATATTCGCATTGTCTTTGCGACACCGGGCATCATCCTTGCAACCTTGTTTATCACCTCGCCATTCGTGGCACGTGAGATTATTCCTTTGATGCAAGAGCAAGGCAAAGACGAAGAAGAGTCGGCTTTAACGCTCGGCGCCTCAGGATGGCAAACATTTTGGAAAGTGACGCTTCCCAACATCAAATGGGGTTTGCTTTATGGCGTGATTTTAAGCAATGCCAGAGCGATGGGCGAGTTTGGTGCGGTTGCGGTTGTTTCAGGTCACATCAGGGGTTTGACAACAACGATGCCTTTACATGTAGAGATTTTATACGGCGAGTACCTTTTCACTGCGGCCTTTGCGGTTGCTTCACTTTTAACTCTTTTAGCACTGGTGACGTTGGTGTTAAAAAGTTTTATTGAGTGGCGCATCGGTAAAAAACGCTCACTCGCTCATTAAGGATAAACCATGAGTATTCAGATTTCAAATATTAACAAACGTTTTGATAATTTTGTCGCCCTTGATAACATTAACTTAACCATTCCCGATGGCGAACTTGTAGCACTTTTGGGTCCTTCTGGTTCAGGTAAAACGACCTTGCTTCGCATCATTGCAGGACTGGAAGAAGCCGATAGCGGAACGATCTATTTTAATGGGGAAGATACCACTGCAACGCATGTTCGTGACCGAGGTGTGGGGTTTGTCTTTCAGCACTACGCCCTTTTTCGTCATATGAGTGTGTTTGAAAATGTCGCCTTTGGACTTCGTGTTAGACCCAAATCCACACGTCCAAGTGAAGAAGAAATTAACGAGCGGGTACATAAATTGCTCCAACTCATTCAACTCGATTGGATCGCTAATCGCTATCCTTCCCAACTCTCAGGCGGTCAACGTCAACGTGTCGCCTTAGCAAGGGCTTTGGCGGTGGAGCCTAAAGTCTTGTTACTCGATGAACCTTTCGGTGCGCTCGATGCCAAAGTGCGCCAAGAACTTCGACAGTGGCTTAGAAATCTGCACGATGAAATTCACATCACCAGTGTCTTTGTGACCCACGACCAAGAAGAAGCCCTTGAAGTCTCAGATAAAATTGTCGTGATGAATCAAGGTAAAATCGAGCAAATCGGCACACCCGAAGAGGTGTATGACAGACCTGCCAATCCCTTTGTCTATAGCTTTTTAGGCAATGTCAATCTCTTTCATGCCCGTGTGGAGCAAGGTTCACTCCATCTTGAAAACACAGAACTGAATACTCCTGATCTTGGAAGTTCTAATGAAGCATCGCTTTTTGTTCGTCCGCATGAGATACACATTAGCATAGACAATGCCCTTGGTGGCGGCATCGAGGCGAAGCTGATTGGTTGGAGATTGGTAGGCCCTCGCGTAAGAGTTGAGCTTGAAACAGTGCATGCTCACCAAAAGGTTGAAGCGGAGATTTCTAAAGGTGAATGGCAAACGATTAAAGCCCATGAAAATGGCGCTTTATTTGTCCATTTTTCCAATGCTCGCATTTATACCAATGAGGCTTCGTGGAATGATTATGTCATCTAAAATCTTTACATGTAAAGCGTTTGGAATTGACAGGTTATAAGGCTTTGGAGTAGCATTTGCTCTATTTAAACCAAGGAGTATGACAATGAAATACGGCGCTAGAAACGAAATCATCGCAACGGTTAAAAAGATCAAAAAAGGCGAAGTCATGTGTCAGGTTGATGTTGGTGATATTATCGCTAACAAAATGAGCTCCGTTATGACTATGGAATCCATCGAAGAGATGGGACTCAAAGAGGGTGATAAAGTGAAAGTCATTGTTAAAGCGGTCAGTGTTTTACTGATCAAAGAATAAAATCAAAAGAAGATGCCCTTAATAGGGCATCTTCTTAAGCAACATTCCACAAAACCATCCCTTTTTCTGCTTCCGTTTTTACATGGACTTTATCGTCCTTAATGAACGATACTAAAATAGATTCTACAATCTCTTCATCAGGGGTTATCTCTTTACGTTTGAGTTGATCATAGGAATACTCTTTTGCCTCATCAAAGGTGTATATGTCGATCCATGATGTTTCAAAAAAATCGCTCTCAAAAGGAATGTTTTTCTCTTTTAAAATCTCAATAAATTGATTGGCTTTAATACAGCCACCCGATGCACAATCCTCTTCTTCTTTTGTATGGGCTTTGACTAGAGCTTCCACGAGTTTATTAATGCGGTATTTTCCCCATCCAACATAGATACCTATTCCTTTTGTAGCTCCAAGCATCTTTTCAATCTTTTGTAAATCGCTAATAGCAGGGGTCATAGAAGCAATGACAATATCGTATTTTTGCTTTAATGGAAACGAATCCCAATCGCTTTGGTGCGTAGAAACTTTTTCGCTGAGTCCTTGTTCTTTTGCATCTTCATTGAGTGCTGCTAACATTCCCTCTGAAATATCCATTGCGGTCACCTGTGCGCCTTTTTGTGCCAAAGGAATGGCAATGGTTCCTGTACCTGCTCCAATATCTAAAATAGAAGCACCATCAAATGAAACATTTTTATTTTGGCACCAGTTTAAGATGTGATTGACATCTTTACTCATTGTTATATCGTTAAAGCGTGGGTAACGCTTTGCCATATTGTCCCAAAAATTAAACGCTGGTTCCATAAAATATCCTTTATACGTTATATCCTTAGAACTATAACGAAATTTAACCATAAGTACAAGAGGGTGCTGCTTAAATTTGAAGCATCTTATGGTATTGACTTGGTTTTGCAAAGGATCGATTGATCGTAGCAATGTTTAATGGTGTGTCGTAAAACTCCTGATAAAAGAATTTTGCTTCGCGTAAAACGTCAAAATGATAGAGCTCAGGATGCAGCATATTGGCAATGTGCATCAAGCCTAAAATCCACCTTGGGCTTCCAAAATCAAAACAAGGTGCTAAGTGTGTATAAATACGTTTATTTTTCATCGCGTTGACAACAATACCTTTCTCTTCACAAGAAGTGTAAAACTCATCCAGAGGAGAGTCTAAAAAAGAAGAGATAAAAATAACATCAGGATTGAGCTCGTTGAGTTTTTGAACCGATATTTTTCGTCCAGGTCTTCCTTTTAAACTGAGCGTTTTGTTGACACTCATACCTCCTGCCATCTCTACCAATTGATTTTCAAGACGCTCCTCTTCAAGTGCAAAGAGAGGTTTCCCCATCACGTAATAAACATGTGGTTTGGTTTGTATGTTGGGGAGTTCTTGCGCAATGACAGCAATCTTCTCTCTCATATAGGTTAAAAGCTTTTTGGCAGTATCTTCTCGATGGGTCAGTGTGGCAAGATATTCAATCGTTTTGGCATAATCGTCAAAGTTTTGAATGTTTACATGTAAACGTTTCAGCCCGTCCCCTCGTAAAAGCTCTTCCCAACACGTTGTGACATCTTTTTGCTCTGTAACCCCCAAAGTTACGAGTGTTCCTTCGACAATTTCTAAGGCTCTGGTGAGTGGATATCCACCTTCAAAACCATCTTCATCAAATACTTTTTGACACGGTTCTCCTATGATAGGAAGTAGATGATGGCAGTGTGAGCAGGTATTGTTCTGATAGTTGAGGCTAATCGTTCTTAATTTTGAGCCCATAGGACCGTAAA
>JAVHRG010000259.1:0-11284 GCA_036171535.1 Sulfurospirillum sp.
TTAAAAACAGAGAGATTTACGATACCAACAGATTCCTAAGGGTGGATGAAAAAAGGGTGGCTTAAAGTTAAAGAATAGTTAAAAATTAAGGGAGGTGAAAGGTGGAAACTGTCCCCTTTATTCTAAAATAGCTAACAACCTTCAATATTATTTGAGCAAAAATCCAATTCAGCAAAATAATAATGAAATTTAAAAATATTGCTATATATAGTTTTGGATTTTCGAGCAACATTAAAAGAGAATGCGTACTATCTATTCCATTTTTCCCAAATTGACCTCCAACCAAATAGCCAATAAAAATTGATATAAATTTGAATAAGATTTCTCCGTATGATGGATAAATAATAAAATAAATCCATGATATTACTATTGGTAATAAAAATAAAATAAGCATATAAGGGTTATCAAACCCTTTATGCTTATCCAAATAACCGACAACAATAAAACTAACAATAAAGCTTACTAATGCATCAGATAAGAGCCAAGTTCTTCTGAGCCAAATTGATTTATTTGCCATCTTTGACTTCCCCTAGGATTTGGATTTGGAATGATACGAGGCTACTTTTTCTATACATGTAAAAGATTTATTGTCTAGTTCCATTAAAGTAGTCTGTCCTTTTTGCCTCTAAAATAGCTAATAACCTTCAATATTATTTGAGCAAAAATCCAATTGAAAAACATCAATATAAAAATAATTAACATAAGCATATAAGGCTTTTCACTTAGCCAAAAAGAATGATTTTCAAACAAAACATGTTTAAGCCAATGAAATGTATGCAAAATCCCTATTTTGATTCCTATTCCATCAGCATCAAACCCTAAAAACCATCCTAACCAAAGAGCCAATGATTTAGAAAATATCTCCTTAAATAATGGGAATATAAGAAAATATATCCATGGCAAACAACTAATTATGTCCAACGCAAGAGACAAATTTTCATCTGTTTTTGAATAAGAACACGAAATAAACCACAAGATTGCAATATCAATTAAAAGCCATACTTTTCTTAGCATAATTAGGTTACTTGCCATACTTGACTTCCACTGGGATTTGGATTGTAGTGTCTCGAATTTCTCTTAATATCCACTGATTAGGTGTTTGTCCACAGTCAATACAACCAGCAGAGCCATCATCTTTACCTCCATGCAAATACATTTGCTCTCTTTTGTATGTATTTGTAGTTGGTGTCGGTTCAAGTAAAACACGGAAATCGCCCCAATCAGGAATTTGATACTTAATAAGATTTTTATTACTCAACTCATTATCCCCTTGATCTCGCCCAAAAATTCTATCGATAAAGCTCATATTTTGTGCTTTGGATGGATCTATCGTATATTCGCCTGCAGGAGTTGGTCCTTTATCTTTTTGTTGTGGATTAAGATTTCCATTACCTGATGTGACTCTCACAACACGAGGTTTTTGTTCGCCATCAATATAAAAATAAGCCGTACCAACAGTTGTTGTACCATTATAACTTCCCAAATCAACAAGAATTTTATTGATGCTATAATCTACATTTTTCGGATCATTAATGGCTTTATCTATAAACCAATCGGTGTTTCTATCAATGATGGCAGAATCACCTTGAGCGATAGGTTTATTGACATTGTCAGTTTTTACTTCACCATACCCAGCATTGTTATAGACAAACACAAAGTCTTTATTGCCATATCCTTCCATAAGTTTAGCATAGGCTTCATTAAGTGTTTC
Source organism: Sulfurospirillum sp. (assembly GCA_036171535.1). Taxonomy (GTDB): domain Bacteria; phylum Campylobacterota; class Campylobacteria; order Campylobacterales; family Sulfurospirillaceae; genus Sulfurospirillum. The sequence continues at coordinate 1,712 of JAVHRG010000259.1, forward strand.
ACTGCCTCTATCGCTGATAGCTCCTTGATTTATAGCAGCATGCGTGCCTTCATGGGTAGTTGTCTCTGCGTACTCAAGTGCGTTATTGTTTCCGTTAGCATTGACAACAATGGTGTTGGTTGCAGGTTGATTGTAGTTTGCACCTTTTATGAATGAATCGACTGCAATCAGTTTTGCTTCTTCAAGTGAAATGTTGTATTGATAAGCAAGTATTTTAGAAAAAGCATTGGTCGCTTCTTGAAGTTGCTCAGGCGTTGCATTAGCTTGGTCATTCCATATTTTGGCATATTTACCATCTTCTGTCTGTATAAACTGCTTCATAATTTCATAGTTGGTATCTACAACACCTTGATGTTCAAAGAAATTTTTGAGTCCTACTTCATCTTTTGTGATGGCATCGCCCATGGCACTAAGTGCATTACTCGCTTTTTTGACATCTTCGGCAATTTGCTTTCTACCATCTTCCGTGAGTAACCTATGATCCAACGTAGCCGTAACCGAAGTACCAACACTCCCAGAGTAAAGGTCTTTGTTGACTTTCGTGGTATCACGGTTAAGTCTAGTAAGGTCATCAGAGTTTTCAGTATCCTTTACATGTAAACTTCCTTCACCTACTGTTGCTAAGGTTTTAGAACTGCTATAGCCCATCTCATTAGAAAGTGAAAGAGAAGAAGAGTTGACTTTTCCCGTAGTCTCTTCAACATTGGTTTGGGTATTGGTTTTAGATCCAAATCCAATGTTGGTTCCAACACTGTAACTATTACTAGAGCTATACTGAGAATTGGTAGAGTTGGCGAAGGTGAGGGTGCCTGTGTTTAGATTGAGATTGCCATTGTCCTCAAATGTGCCTTGCTCATCTGTTTTTCCTGCGGCAATAAGTGCGCCCTTAACGTTTGTGTTGTTTTCAACATCAATATTGACTTTATCGCCTGTGAGAGAAGTGAGCACTGTTTGTTTCGTTTGACTTGTTCCTGTGCTTGCCCCATAACTTGCTCCTGCACTTCCAAGACCATCTCCCGTTCTAGCACCTACCGTTTGGTTAAGAGTGTTTTGTTGTGCTTTTGAACCACTGGTATAGTCTTTATCATTCCCTAAAGAAGCACTCACACTGACATTAAACCCATTAGAATTAGAGGAGCTACTATCTCTTTGAGATTCAACACTTAAGTCACCTCCGACTTTAAGGTTTAAGGTATCGTCTGCTTTAACCGTTGCTCCTTTAAAAGAAGCATCATTGGAAGTTTCGATGTTAATGTTTTTAGCAATAAGATTGGAATTGGTGTTGGTAGTGCTATCACTGGTACTGTGACCTTCACCATATCCCACAGAAGCACCCAGTCCACTGCCTCCACCGTACATGGTCATAGATAGTGTTCCACTCAGGTCTTTAGTGTCTTGTTTGGAGGTTGACGTATCGACGGAAGATTTTACATGTAAATCATGGGTGGTAATGCTTAAGTCATTTTCAGCCACAACATTAGAGCCACTGACAGTTGTTGTGGTATTGGTTGCAGTGTTGGTTTTTATAATGATGTCATTACTATAGATGCTTGAGGCTAAGCTTTTGGTATAGCCTGCATCACTGAGCAGTTGGGAACCTTTCATATCTAAAGCGAGTCCTACACTAAAGCCCCATGTTGCAGAACTTGCAGCAGCTGTGGCTGCTTGGGAGTAAATAGCAATCGTTTTAGAAGTTAAATCAACCGTTGCGGCTGCGATAGCAGCAACATAGTACTTTTCATTGTCTTTAACATTGTCGATTAAGTCTTGGAGATCACCAATGTCTTCAAAGTCGATGCCTGCTTCTTTGGCTTTATAACGTGCTTTAATATCGCTGAGTGTTGACTCTAACTTACTCACTTCACCTTTATACTTGCTGTAGTCCTCTTTGACTTTTTTAAGTTGCTCTGCTGATTCTGCGGCTGCTTTAACAGCGGAACCAATTTCGACATATTCATTTTGAACGGTGATGCTTATCTCTGCACTGGCGTGTTTCTCTTTACTGTTCTCCTTGTAGGTGTCTATGGACTCTTTGATGGTCACATCACCATTTTGAGCGGTTAAGCTTACGGTTTTAGCCGCTTCCAGCGTTGAGCCTTCTACCAAAATGTCTTTTTTAGAATCTAAGACGATGTCACCACTTTTACTATTAAGGGATGAGCTTTTATGGGTAAGGTTCTCGGTTGTTTTAGCACTATCATCATACGTTGCTTCTGCAACACTAATCTTAAGTTTGGTATCCCCAAATTTAGGGGTAAGTTCTTGTGCTGCTTTTAAGATATTACCAAGAGAGACTTCCGTCTTTTTATGTTCACTGGATGTTTTGGCACTCTCTTCAGCAGAGAGTACTTCGATGGAGCCTGTGGTGGTTGTTGCTTGGATGTTTTTCTCTGCATTGACATTGGAACCCACCACTTTAGCACTACCACTGATGATGGTGATGTTATTGCCACTGTTGATGTTAGAAGATTTAGCAGTGACAGCTGTTTTATCATCTTTTTTAAACTCTGATTCATAAACAGGCCCTGTTTTTGCAAAACCAAGTGTTGCAAGAGATGCGATCATATTTCCTAGATTAAAACTGCTTTTCTTACTCCACTGTTCACTTTGACTAAACTCTTGGGCTGCGGCTATAAGCACTTCATTGGCAGCTTGGAGTTGGAGATCAGATGCGGCATCGATGTTGGAACCGATGACTTTAATGTCATTGCCTGATTTCATGATGATGTTTAACGCTTCGGTTCTAAGTTGGGCTTCTTTGGCATTTAAGGCATCGACTCGGTTCATCGAAGCACTTTTACTGAGCCCTCCCCATGAAGACTTGGTGACGGAGTGCATCTCTCCTTCTCGGTACTGTTTTGCAAGGACATTGATATCTTTTTTTGCATCAACAACAATGTTCTCTTTGGCTATAAGGTTTGCTGATTCTAGGGTTGCACTTTCTGTATCGGCTTTAATGAGGATGTTATTAGCATTTAGATTACTTTGGACGACACTCTCTTTGTATGTGGTGTCTTGTTGGGTTCGTTTGCTTCCAAATCCCATTTTATTGGTAATTTTTGTATCTTGATAGGTCAGATCATTGGCGGCTAAGATATTAACGCTATCTTTGCCTTCCACAATGATATTTTCGCTTGCATTCATATTGGATGCGATGACATTCACTTGATTTGCATTAATGGTGATGTTTTTACCATCCAGAGAAGAGATGCTATTGGTAATGGAATTGCCTCTGTTATAGCCGTTTTTTAATTGGAAGTCATAACTGCCTTGTGTTTCTAAAGCTTCGATATTGACTGCGCCATTGGTTGATGTAAGTGCAATGTTCTCGGTAGCTTGAACGTTAGTGTTGGTAAGACTAATATCATTACTGGTTTGCATTGTTATAGCGCCACCAGAGATAAACTGGGAAGCTTTGCCTTTTTGTGTAGTAGTTTGCGTCCCTTGGGCATAGTTATAGGTTTTATCTTGCGTTAGAGCAGTGCTGGTTATGCTATCTGCAATTAGACTCATATCGCCACCAGACTGGATGGTTCCGCTTAGGTTTTGCAGTGCTCCACCCGAAGCAAGAGCCATCGTTCCACCAGAAGTGATGGAGCCATTTTGATTCGTAAGAGTTTTACCTGTAGCAACTTTTAGTGTTCCTTCTGAAGCAATGAGTCCATCATTGAGTAGGGTGTCTTTGATAACTAGGTTGATATCTCCTGCGGCTATCTTTGCACCATCGCTTCCTACATTGGTACTTGCAAGATAGACTTCTGGTACAAGAACGGTTTGTCCATCTACCACTTTTTCTACCATCCAAACGATGTTTTTATTGAGACGTGCTATTTGATCGGCGGAGAGAGCAATACCTAACTTTAACTCCAAAGAAGATTGCAAGCCAATGGCATTGTCCATCAACCCTTGAAACTGTGCGAGTTCTGAGCCATACCCCTCAAGGTAACGACTGCCACTAAGGCGTATGACACTGTTGCTAACGAGCTGTGTTTCATACATCGCATCACCTAAGCGTTTAAGGGTGTTTTCAGGACGGTAATTGAGCTTGCTGAGCATGTAATCGGAACTAATAAAGGTATTATAGTTGGTATAAAGAGGATTGGCTTCGATGAGATAGGGGTGATCTTTGGCTTTATCGACTATAAACATACCGTACTTACCTTTTGGAAGGGTGATATTGTCAATAATCGTACTGCTATTGGCAGTATAATTTACAGCAGGTGTTTGAGAAAGAGCATTATGTGTGTTGGTTTGGTATAAGCCTTCATTGGCGTTAATGATTTTATATTCGACATTGTTTTGTAGACTAAGTGCAGTGTTGACTTCAGTGCGCAGTGTATTGCTAACCGTTTCAAGCCCCGTTGAAAGTGGCGTAATATTGAGTGTGCTTAGAGCTTGTGCGTTTTGAGAAAAGAGATCACTCATAGCGACATTGGTATCTATGAGATTTTGTTTTTTAGCGGTAGCATCAGCAACAACGACGATAGAGTTTTTTATCGTATCGAAATCAGTTAAATGACTCTCAGCTAAGGCAATATTGTTTTTAAGTACGGCAATGGTTGATTCTAAAGCCGTTGTATTTTGTGTTACACCGCCTGTTGTGCCGAGAGCTTTTATGGAGGTTACAACAGCATCTAAGGATGAAAGTGTTGCTTTTGATTCATTGATAGAGTCTTGCAGTTCTGTTTTTGCAGAAGTAAGATCGGTTTTAAAATTATCTAAATCACCGAGGGTTACAATAGCAGCCACTGCTGAAGTGATCGTTGCTGCATCGGAAGTCATCTCTTGCGCATTTGTCGTTGAGCTGGAAAGAGATGTTGTCAGTTTTTGTAAACTTTTAGCACTATTTTCCACGCTATCAATGGTGGTTAATTTTGCTTGTATTTGTTGATTGTCTAACGAGCCGGACAGTTGATCGCTAATGTTGTTAAGTGTGACAACGTTACCCGAAATGCTTTTTTTAGCCTGGATACCATAGCTAGCAAGAGGAATACGCGAAGTGTCGCTTTGTGTAAAGGTGCCTCTGTAGGCTGCTCTGTGTTTATGATTGACACATGCCCCAAATACACGCGAAGAACAGTATCGTTCATCACGATATTGTGTTGTCACCGTCTCGGTTGTTGTTACGATGACGTTACCTACATTGTTTGCAAGTGTTGCATTGAGAACAATATTGCTATCGGATGCAATGAGTGAATACGCATTGTTCAATGTGCCAAGGTCAAGATTAATATCACCAGATGCTATGATGAGTGCTGGACTAGTTGGAACATCAACAAGCTGTTTTTGGATATTGGCGGTAACAATATCATAGTCATTGCTACCACCTTGAGATACGGTTGTTGTTGAAGATGAAGAGAGTTGTTGAATAATAGGTGCGTTGGCGGTATTGTTCAGAGTTTGCGCAGTTATGTTAATGTTATTATCCGATTGAATCACACCATAGTTGGTCACGGTATTGATTTTATCTTTGGCACTATTGGCAACGATAGTGAGGGTGTCGTCACTGTAGATAAGCCCATCTGCTTGATTGGTAAGAGAGCTTTCGATAAGAAGATCAATGGCTTTATTACTACGAATGACACCAGCATTGTTCAGCATTTTAGCTGTAACCACTAAATTGTTTTTAGAATAGATCGCACCCGTATTATCAATATTACTGGCTTTTACATCCACATCGTAACCACCAATAAGCCCTTCATTATTGATGTTTTGCGTAGCGGTTATACTGCTTTTACCTGTACTAGCTAGCGCATTGAACTCTCCTGAATTTTCAATTGTGTCAGCAGAGATCGTCATAGATCCGTTACTGTTCAGTGTTCCACTGTTATTCAGTGTTTTTGTCGTAAGTGCAAATTGATCTTTGGCGGTTAAAGAATTACTGTTATCAAAGGTATCTGCTTTAATTGCAATGTTTTGTCCGTTTAAAAGACCTTCATTTGAAAATTTTTGGATGGCAGTGAGCTTATCTTCATTGATGATCGATAAAGAATTTCGACTAGAAATCGTTCCGTTCTTTTGATTTGAAAACGTGTTGTTGACCCAAAAATCAATGTCGCCATCACTTTGAATGCTTCCACTATTGTTGAGTTTTTGCGCATTAAAGGCTAAAGAGTGTTTTGAATAAATATTACCTTGATTTTCAACAGTGGTTGCTTGAATGTTCGTATCATAGCCACCAATAAGCCCTTCATTGGTGAGAATTTGATTTACATGTAAACTAAGTGTTCCTGTACTTCCAGCCGTACTCAATTCTCCTTTGTTATAGAGGTTATCTGCAATGATGTCACTATTTTGATAAGATTGGACTACGCTATTTGAGGCAATTGAGAGATCTTTTTTTGCTAAAATAGCAAGATTATTGGCTGATACATCATTGGTAAGATTGATATTTCCACTGTATGAAGTTAATGTTGTTTGCGCATTGGAAAGTACTTTAGAAGCTACAATATCGCCATCGGCACTTAATGTAAGAGAATTTTGGGCAATGACTTCGGGTGGGAGATTGACACCAATACCTTTGTCATTACTTTTAAGCGTTATGGTATTGGCATAAATGCCACCAAGCAAGGTGGAGTCAATCGATACACCATTGCCACTTTTGTTTTTAGACGTAACGCTGCCATCTAAAGCAACTGTGTTTTCACCCGTAACAACATTCAGTCCATTTGCATAGAGTTTGGCATTGAATTGCAACATTTTAGCGTAGAGATTGACTTTATCAATGTTATTGCCACTAAAGCCATCTCCGTCAATAAGGATAGCCCCTCCGCTAACATCGAACCCTTGTAATAGGTCCCCTTTCATCATTGGGGTACCCGTAGTTAAGGTTGCATTGGGTGTATTGATAAATCCTCCACCATTGATGCTAATACCATTGGGATTAGCGATGATAACATCAGCAGCCTGACCTGCCACTTCGGTATAACCTCGTAGTAATGTTTTGCTGGTTCCTGTTACTTCATTGAGTATTAGTTTAGCTGCATCACCTGTTAGATTTGGGTTATACGAGATGTATCCTGCCAGTTGTGTATTGGCAATGGTTTTTGCATTATTAAGTATGAGTCCTTGTTGATCGACATTAAAATTGGAAAATTTATTGTGAGAAAGTCCTTGGGAATTGGGTGTAACAATATTGACGATAGGCACACCATTGGGCGCTTTTATGAGTTCGGCTTGATTGGCATGAGCAGCAGCTGTATCAACAGTAAGTTCCGCTGCGGTTATCGTTTGATTCAATACTAAAAAAATGTTAATAATAACAGATACAACTTGTCTGCTTATCATGTGTTTCCTTCTCATGTAGTGCATTTATAATTGCTTAAAAGCGATAATTGGCAGATGCGCCAAAAAAGTTTTGAGTGACACTCACATCTTTTTTATAAAGAGGCATTGCATAGTAAAAATTCATATCGAAATTGCCCTGTTTTAGCTTTAGCCCAACCGCATCACTGAGTAATTTCCCGCCATTGGTATCTTCTTCTTTTTTGATTTCACAACCATCAAGAGCTATATAATAGGTCTGGTCAAAGTACTCAAAAAATTTACTCTGTGGTGTATAGGCAAGTTCGTTACGCACGTAGTAACCTGTGTTGCCACTCAGTCCTTCTTTTTGAAAACCACGGACACTGTAATGTCCACCAATGCTAATTTGATTGGTACTAAAAAGCTGATCGTTGGAGTGTTGATAGTGCCCACTGAGTGAATACTGAAATGCATCAAGGCGCTTAACCAGAGAAGCATCAATCGTATAAAGAGAGTATTTTTCATTCAAACGTGTTGGATTTGTGGCATCAAACCAATCCGTTCCTTGCGTGTAATTGAGTGCTACATACGCATAAAAATCTGCTGTTTGATACATATAATCTATCATGGCGCCTGCTTTTGAGAGATCATAACTTGCCGTTTCAATCAACGTTTCACTTAAATAATTTTTGGTTTGATACTGTGATACAGAAGAGCCAATGCTCACACGATGCGATTCATTATGAAAGAGTTTGTAATTGAATGCTAGTGTATAGGTTTTGGTATCGCCATTGGAAGCATATTGATTAATGCCTCCATAAACATACTGCTCATAACTGCTTTTTCGATAACTCAGTGTTGTTAATAAGCGTCCTATTGGAAAAGAGTATTCGTACGCATCTCCAATAGAATTTTCATTTTGGAAATGTTTATCTGTGCTATTGAGATTGACAACAAATTGATCATTAATTCCTAAAGGATTATCGACATTAAGCGCAAGGCTTCCTTGTTTGTCACCTGTTTTTTTGGTTCCAAAATTATTAATGCCAATGCTGCCATTGATGCGGTTTGTTGTATTGTTTTCAATACTCACATCAGTATATCCTACCTCAGAGCTAGGAATGAGATCCATCTTGGCATGATTACTTGGTAATCGATTGATGGTTTCAACGGCGTTTTCTAAATCGCGAAGATTGAGATAATCACCCTTTTGTCCCATAAATGCATTGTTGATATACAGTTCATCAGGAGAGATGGTTTCTACTTTTCCCTCGACCCCATAGAGTGTTACTTCACCTGAAGCGATATTTTGAGGTTTAATGTATACTTGTGAAGTGATATAGCCCTTTTCCAGATATAAGGCTGTAAGTTCGCGTGCCAAATTGGATAAATCTGTAAGGGAATTACATTTATCTCTATATTTATCATAAAGAGCATATTTCTCATCATGCGAGATGAGAGTGATGCCCTCATCAGAAATTGTTTTTATCAAAAAGCACTGTTCATCTTGTTTGGGTAAGAGCTCAGGTTTTTCAACGTTATAGCGTATAATATTTTCATCTTGGCGCTTATCAAGTTTTTCAAAAACTTCTTTTTGTTTCTCGAATTGTTCTCTTTTTTCTATCATATCCGTAACCGTATCAGCATAGACAATAGTTGACATAGATAAAAAAAGCAGAAGTGCTTTTAACTTTATAACCATAGAAAAGATCCTTACAGCATATCCCATAGAATGGGATTATTTATGTGGATGTCGCACAAGACATCGTTACGTGTAAAGGCAAAGTAAACATGAAAGCTACACTAAATTAACACATCGTTGCGATTTAATGAATGAGCGAGTATTAATAAAATGAAATTAAACGAAGCGATGTACTCAATGAATGAGTACACTGTATTGAGGATTACACGATTTTGGATGTATAACATGCATCTAAAGTTTAACGCTCATTGGCCCCCGCTTTTGAGTAACAAATAAATCAAATTCTTTATGATTTTGATTTAAAGGTGATATTGTATTTAGTATAAACTTAAAATTAATACTGTTTTTTATGAAATATGAAAAAAATGCATATTTCATAACTTTCTTTTGGATTATTTGTTTTTAAAGGATTATTTTATCTTATGTGCGTTACAGAAATTATTTTTTTGATTTAGAGAAAGTTTTTAATATGTAGGAGTAGTATTGCATTGAAGATGAAGTATAAGAAAAACTAATTATTTGAAATTTAAAACAGTACTCTGAGATTTTTAAAAGCAGTAAAAAGAAGTTGAAAAGTTTGTTTGAAAGTCCCTAAAATAGGGATGGTGCGGATAAAGAGACTCGAA
>JAVHRG010000260.1:0-11139 GCA_036171535.1 Sulfurospirillum sp.
TATTGCGAATCATCGAAGGCCAAGGCTTAGTGATACATAAAAATCCTTTTTCACCGCGAGGTGTTGGATTGCCATGTTCGTCGATAATTTCCGCTTTAATCCCAGGCAATGGGAAGGTTGCAGACCCTGGCTTAATCGGTGTTGCTCCCGGAAGTGGCGTAATCATATGCCCGCCTGTTTCTGTTTGCCACCATGTATCGACAATCGGACAATTTCCACCACCGATTTGCTCATAGTACCACATCCATGCATCAGGGTTGATCGGCTCGCCCACCGTTCCAAGCACTTTAAGAGAGCTTAGATCATACCTTGATGGTGCGTCTGCTCCTTCTTTATGAAGTAAACGAATCGCTGTAGGAGCGGTATAGAACTGATTGACACGGTGTTCTTCGATCATACTCCACCATCTACCCACATCTGGGAATGTTGGAACACCCTCATACATAATGGTCGTGGCACCCATCGCCAATGGTCCATAAACAATGTAGGTATGTCCTGTAATCCAGCCAACATCCGCTGTACACCAAAACGTATCGTTTTCTTTGACATCAAAGACATGTTCCATCGTGTACTGTGCCCAAAGAATGTACCCTGCACTACTGTGTTGTACCCCTTTTGGTTTACCCGTACTACCTGAAGTATAAAGCAAGAAAAGTGGGTCTTCTGAGTCCATCCATTCAGGCTCACAGTACTGAGATTCGTTCATGATGATCTCATTGTAAACATAGTCACGTCCTGGAACATACTCAATGTCCTCAAAGTTTCTCTGAACGATTAAAACTTTTTCACAGCATTCACACCCAACACTGAGCGCTTCATCCACAACAGGTTTTAACATGTAAGGTTTGCCACGACGAAATGCACCATCGGCAGTAATGACCAATTTTGCCTCAGCATCTTGAACACGATCACGTAATGCTTCAGCCGAAAAACCACCAAACACAACGGAGTGAATTGCACCAATTTTTGCACATGCCAACATCGCAAATGCCGCTTCAGGGATCATCGGCATATAAAGGACAACGCGATCTCCCTTTTTAATACCAAATTGATTTCGCATCAAATTTGCTAAGCGATTGACACGGTAAAAAAGTTGTAAATAGGTGATGATACGGCGTTTGCCATCCTCCCCCTCCCAAATAATCGCCGCTTTGTTTTTACGTGTTTTTAAGTGACGTCCTAGGCATTGATGCGTAACGTTTAATTTGCCACCTTCGAACCATTTGTAGAACGGAGCATTATCTTCATTTAACACTCGGTCATAAGGCTTAAACCACTCAATTTTTTCACGTGCTAGCTTATCCCAGTATCCTTCAAAATCCTCATCCGCTTGGATACAAAGCTCTTTATACTCACACATGTTCTTAATTCTGGCTTCTTTGCTTAAAGCTCTACTTGGTTCGAAAAGTTGTGACATGGTTACGATCCTTTTTTTATCATTTTATAACGCCTTGTGGGCAAAGCTCACAAGGCTACGCTGCGCTATGCGCTAAAGCTTGCCTCTTGCGAGGCAGAATTTATTCTTGACCATACCCCTTAAGAGGCATAATGTTTAGTGACTTGAAGAGCCCTCCGCACCAATACCTGTTTGGCTTCTAATATACTGATGATCAAATGCCGCTCTCTCTTTTGCTGCACTTTCACTGTTATCCATTAAAGAGATAATCCAGATACTTGCAAAAGCAATGCTCATTGAAAAGAGTGCTGGATTACCGTAAGCGTAGATAGCTGTTTTGTAACCCAAAACATCGACCCAAACCGCTTTACTCAAAATAACCAACACAATTGCTGTAAACAAACCTAAACTACCGCCATAAACAGCACCTCTGGTTGTCAACTTTTTCCAAAACATTGAGAGGAAAAGAATCGGGAAGTTTGCACTTGCTGCAATCGCAAACGCAAGACCTACCATGAACGCAATGTTCTGCTTTTCAAATATAATGCCTAAGACAATCGCTACGATACCCAGTGCAATCGTAGAGTATTTCGAAACTCTCATCTCTGTCATCTCATCGACGCGACCCCTTGCAAAAACGTTTGCATAAAGATCATGGCTAACCGCACTCGCCCCTGCAAGCGTCAAGCCCGAAACAACCGCTAAGATCGTTGCAAAAGCAACCGCAGAGATAAATCCTAGGAATAGATTTCCACCAATTGCATGTGCGGTATGAATCGCTGACATGTTGCCGCCACCAATGATGCCACCCGTTGCAGGATCAAGGTATGTTGGATCATTCGTTAATAATACGATAGCACCAAAACCTATGATAAATGTTAAAATATAAAAATAACCTATAAATCCAGTGGCAACAAAGACTGATTTTCGAGCCTCTTTTGCATCGCTTACCGTAAAGAAACGCATCAAGATATGTGGAAGACCTGCTGTTCCAAACATCAAGGCAATTCCTAAGCTAATCGCTGAAATTGGGTCACTAACTAAACCACCTGGAGCCATAATAGAGACACTTTTCTTCGCAGCAACAGCTTGTGCAAAGAGTGACTCAAAGCTAAAGCCAACTTTGTACATGATCATGATTGCCATGAATGATGCACCGGAAAGAAGTAATACTGCTTTGATAATTTGAACCCATGTTGTTGCCAACATGCCACCAAACGTAACATATAAAATCATCAAAATACCCACCATGATGACAGCATATTCATAATTAAGTCCAAATAAAATCTGAATCAACTGACCAGCACCTACCATTTGAGCAATCAAATACAGTGCAACCGTTGCCAATGATCCAAGTGCTGCAAGGGTACGAATCGGTGTTTGTCTCAAACGATACGATGCAACATCTGAAAAGGTGTATTTACCTAAATTTCGAAGCTGCTCAGCAACCAAGAAAAGAATGATAGGCCATCCCACTAAAAATCCGATGGAATAAATTAAGCCATCAAATCCTTTGAGGTACACCAGTCCTGAAATTCCAAGGAACGATGCTGCTGACATATAATCCCCAGCAATTGCTAAACCATTTTGAAACCCAGTGATGCCTCCACCAGCGGTATAAAAGTCTTTCGCTGTTTTGGTTCTTTTGGCAGCCCAATAGGTAATACCAAGCGTTGCAAGAACGAAAATGACAAACATAATAATCGCAGTGATATTCAAATCTCGCTTACCACTAAATTGAGCATCTGCCGCAAATAAAAAATTGCTAAGGGTTAAAAGTAACAATGCCCATTTCATTCCGCACTCCTTGCTTCTTCTTTGATTTGAGCGGTCAAGTCATCAAACTCACCATTGGCTCTTTGCGTATAAATACCCGTTAGAACAAACGCGATGATAATAACACCGAGCCCTACAGGAATTCCAACGGTGGTAACGCCCTCTCCAAGTTTGATCGCAAACGTTGCGGGCGAAAAAGCAATTACAAGGATAAAGGAGTAGTAAACAACCAACATGATGATCGCCAGTTTCCAAGCAAAACTACTTCTTTTGTGTACAAGTTCGGCGAATTTTGGGTTAGCCTGTACTCTGTCATAAATATTCTGACTCATAAATGCTCCTTCTTTTGTTATTTGGTAGCCATGAGAGTATTGTAAAGAAGTAACATAGCATTATCGTAGCATTTTATTTTTCAATGTAAATAGCGGATTATTTCAAATAATTATGTGTAAAAATGTAACTTTTAACGATTTTTCTCTGGAAAATACTTCTCAATCTTGTACCCAACGCCTTTGAGATTGATAATAAAATCTTCTTTAAGTAGCTTGCGAAAACGGCTTATTTCAGCCCTAATTGTAGCGTTATCAATCGGTTCGTCATTCCACACATAACTACGAAATTTTTCGAAGTCAACCACTACGCCCATGTTCTCACAAAGTAGTGTAACAATTTGTAACTGCTTCTTGGTGAGCACTTGCACGTTATTGTTGTAAAAAAGCATCTGCTCTTCTTTTGAAAAGACATATTTTGAGCTTAAAATGATGTGTTTGAGGTGTTTGATCTCATACTCTTTTTTAATTTTGTCAATGCGAAGCCCCAGTTCTTTCAGATGAAATGGTTTTTTAAGATAATCCGAAGCGCCTAATTCAAACGCCCGACTTATGTCATCAATGTCCACATTCGCACTGATAAAAATAGTCGGGAAGGCATGTTCGATCTCATTGAGCGCTTTGAGAAGACTCAGACCATTCATTTTTGGGATATTGATATCTAAGAGCAACAGATCAAACAGATCTTTTTTGATCGCTTCATACGCTTCTTCGCCGTTACCAAACGAGATGACTTTATGCCCAAGGGCTTCCAAATACTCTTCAATAGAACTTCTTAGCATCAACTCATCTTCAAGCAGTAAAATTTTCATAGGTTATCCTTTCACAAATCGGTAGCGAAAAAGTGTTTTCGATTCATCAGACAAAACTTCAATAGAAACACCATTCGTATCACAAATCCCTTTGACAATATTAAGCCCTAACCCAAATCCACCGCGCGCTTCATCTTCACGGTAGTAACGATTAAAAAGTTGATCGGGTGACTTGATCGTTTCGCCACAATTTTCTACCTCAAAAACAACTTCATTGTCATCGTCATAAAGCTTTACATGTAAAGGGTGTTTTTCATAACTGTACTTGATGGCGTTGGAAAGATTATTGTCGCAAATACGCTGTAATTCAGTCTCATTATAGAGGATAAACAGATCTGGCATGATCTCCATGCTGATGTGCAATTTATTACCCTCCGCCACATCTTCAAAGTAATCCACACGCTCGGTCAGAAACTTGGAAAAGTCAATCATCGCTTTTTCGTACACCACTCGATCTTTTTTAACCACATACGCTAAGTCCTCATAGATATTATCGAGCACTTTGACGGCCGCTTCGATTTTAAGCAGATACGGATTTTTTTCGAATTTGAGATTGTAAAGATCAATATTCATCAAAATGATCGAAAGAGGCGTATTGATCTCATGGATTGCATTTTTGACAAACTGATCTTGCTTTTCAAGCAGCTCTTGCGTAAAATCAACCGAACGCTTAAGCTCCACTGTTTTTTGCTCTACAATGATTTCAAGATTACTGTTAAGATCTACCAATGCGCTGTTTTTACTTTTAATCTCTTCAATCATGACATTCGCATGCGTCACAATCTCCTGAAACTCTGTAAACTTAATCTTTTCCATATCAATGAACTCATAACTTGAAGAAGCCTTCTTAAACGAATAGACAATAAAGCGAATCTCACGTTTCATAATATCGCTCACATAGCGATACTCAATGGTACTAATCATATATAAAAAGAGAGTCAGCATATAAATTTTGAGAACAAAATTGATGATCTTATCTTGATACGCTTTCTTCTTTTCAGCGAGCATATCTTCAATGCTACTGGTACTCACGCCACTGCCTAAAATAAGCCCTAAGGGCTCGTACGTTTGTGTAACAACAATATCTTTGCTGGTATTTTCAAGACCAATGGCAGAGGAGCGATACAGCATTTCACCTGAAGCAAGCTCTAAAAAGAGATAGTTTTGTGCTTCGTCACCATGCTTAATAAGTGCAGAAATATCTTCTTTGAGCTTTTGATAAATTGCTTCCTTGGGGAGTGCTTGGCTTTGATGGTAACGGTATTCTGTAATATTAAAAAGAAGGTTTAATTGATCAGAAGCACTCTTTTTTTGCGCCTGAATATAGCTCTCTTCAATGATTTTAATCTCTTTTTGAAATTCTAAATATTCATTGACGATGACTAGACATGCTGAAATAAAAGCAAAAAGACCTGCAAAAAGAATCGCCATAAAATTGATCTGGTTGATGCTCTTGTTATCTTTTTTTTTGAGTAGCACACGAATCCTTTACATGTAAAAGCGAATAAAGGCTATTTTACCAATTTTCCACCCAAAAGAGGAGATCAAAACCATTTTTGGTATAATTTAGTTTAAATACGAACTACATGGAGCTAACATGAAAATTAGAATACCAGCCGAATGGGAAGAGCAAGAGGCACTCATCGTCGTATTTCCTCCAAAACAGAGTGATTGGGCACACTCCATTGATGAAATCCATCGAACCTATTTAACGTTCATCAACAAAATTGCGCATTTTCAAAAATGCCTTGTGATCTGTGAAGATAAAAAGGCACTGGCGACCATGTTACCAAGCCTCCAAAATATCGAACTGATCGAAATGGCAACAAATGACACTTGGATACGCGACTTTGGTGGCATTAATATTTACAAAAACCATAAACGTCGCACGTATGACTTTATCTTTAACGCGTGGGGCAATAAATTTGAAGCGAGTTTAGATAACAGCATCACCAAACAGCTCTTTGAAGAGGGCTATTTGGAAGGTAAACTTAAAAGCTTGGACTTTGTACTAGAGGGCGGAAGCATCGATAGTAACGGCAAAGGCGTGATGCTTTCAACCGCTTATTGTCTGTATGAGCAAAACCGCAATTCGCATCTTTCTAAAAAGCAGATTAGAAAAACGCTCATGGAACTTTTTGGACTTAAAGAGCTGATCATCTTAGAACATGGCGCGCTTATGGGTGACGATACCGACTCACACATTGATACCTTAGCCCGTTTTATCAACAAGAAAACCATCGCATATGTGAAGTGTTATGACAAAAAAGATGAACACTATAAAGAGTTACGTAAAATGGAAAAAGAGCTTCAAAAAACAGGGTTCAATCTGCTTCCGTTGCCTCTTCCATCGGCTAAATACTTTAACGATCACCGTATTCCAGCAACCTATATGAACTTTGTTCTCATCAACAATGCTGTTTTAGTTCCAACCTACAGCGATCCGTACGATGCAGAAGTGTTAGCCATCTTTGCCAAATGTTTCCCCGAACGTGAAATTGTCGGCATCGAATCTTCGATTCTAATTCGCGAACACGGAAGCCTGCATTGCGCTTCCATGAATATTTATAAAGAAAGAGACAACGACGAATGACTTTACAAAAAAAAGCAACGATTATTTCCAGTGGAACGGCAACGCTCCTTATTGTTATCAAACTTTTTGTGGGAGTTATGAGTGGCTCTGTTGCCGTTTTAGCTTCTGCGATTGACTCTGTACTTGACCTGATTGTATCGGCATTTAATTACTTTGCTATCACCAAAGCGGAACAACCTGCCAATAAAAAATTCAACTACGGCAAAGGCAAAATTGAGGCTTTAGCAGGCGTCATTGAAGGTACGGTGATTACCGTTTCAGGTCTTTTCATTTTCTATACCGCCATTAAAAAAGCAATCAACCAAGAAACTGTTGAGTTCCTCGGCTACTCCATCATTGTTATGGTCATCTCTTTGGCAATCACCATTGCTTTAGTTCTGTTTTTGAACTATGCTGCTAAAAAAACACGAAGTATGGTCGTCAAATCAGATGCACTTCACTACAAAACAGATGTTTTAAGCAATGGGGCTATCCTTGTTTCGTTGGTACTCATTCAGATGACAGGGTTTGAAATGATCGACTCTATCATGGGTGTGGTGATTTCCATTTACATTATTCATTCAGCCTATCAGATTATTCGTGATGGTGTTTATATTTTGCTGGACGCATCGCTTGATGAAGAGATGGTTGAAAAAATGCGTGACATTATTTTAGAAGAAAAAGAGATTAGCGATTTTCACTACCTTAAAACTCGTAAATCGGGCAATACGAACTTTGTCGATGTCCATCTCGTCTTTAGTCCTGGCATTTCACTGATGCGTGCGCACCATGCAGGAGATCGCATCGAAGAGAAGATCAAAGATCTTATCCCCGATGAAGTATGGGTTATTAACGCTCACCTCGACCCTTATGACGACTCAGAGATAAACGATCAGCAATACGTGGCAAATGAGGAAGGTTAAATCCTCCCTCACCACAAAAGCGCTATTCTATACCCTACAAAAGCAAGTCCCCACGCCACAATGGTCGTAAAGATAAACAGATAAAAAAGATATTTATAGCTACCCGTCTCTTTCGTAAAGACAATACTTGCAGCCATACATGGTAGGTAAAACATCACAAAGATGATAAATGAAACAGCGGAAGCAAAAGGTATCTGTTTTTGAAGCTCACCAATCAAACTCTCATTGCCCTCATCCACACCAGCTCCAAGTGCGTATAAAACACCGAGTGTTGAGACAACAACCTCTTTAGCCGCCAGTCCAGATTCTAACGCTACGGTCATCTTCCAGTCAAAGCCAAGGGGCTGAAAGAGTGTGTCGGTTGACTTACCCAGCATTCCTAAAAAACTCTTTTCTAAAAGCTGTTGTGCTTTTTCATTTTCAAGGGCTATTTTGGCTTCTGAACTTTGAGCAAGCTCAATTTTTTGTGCAAATGTTTTTTCAATATCGGGATATTTAGGATAGTTGCTCGCAAACCAAATCAGCAAAGAAGCACCCAAAATGAACGTTCCCGCTTTTTTGAGATACATAATCGCCTTACTCACAACCGTGTGCCAAATAAGCCTCATTGAAGGCAAACGGTACTTTGGCATCTCCATTACAAACGGTTCATCCACACCTTTAAAGACAAATACTTTTAAAAATTTAGCCGCAATAAGCCCAATGAGTGCGCCAGAGATATAAATGAGAAAAAGCACATTTCCCGCATGTTCTTGAGCAAAAAAAGCACCTGAAAAAAGAACGTACACAGGAAGCTTCGCACCACAACTCATAAAACCGATGATAAAAAGGGTAATCAGCCTGTCTTTATTGTTTTTAAGTGTACGCGCACTCATATACGCGGGCACAGAACACCCAAAGCCCGTCACAAGTGGAATGAAACTTTTACCGTGCAAACCAAAACGGTGGAAAAAACCATCGAGTAAAAACGCAACACGCGCCATATACCCTGTTGTTTCCAAAAGTGAAATACCAAAAAAGAGGATGACAATGTTTGGTAAGAACATCACCACCGCACCAACACCCGAAATGGCACCATCGGCGATCATAGAGCCAAGCTCGCCATCGCCAAAAATGGTTTTGGCATATGTGCCAAGCGAGACAAAAAAGAGATTGATCCAATCCATAGGAATGGAACCCAGCTCAAACGTAAGCTGAAAAAGCGCCCACATCAAGGCAATAAAAATCGGAATACCAAAAATCTTATGGATCAAAAGCGCATCAATTTTTTCGGTAATCGTTTTAGAAATACTCTTTTTACATGTAAGCACTTCCGTGACAACACCTCTAGCAAAAGAAGCTCTCTCTTCTGCAAAAATTTCACTGACATCTTTTGTTTCGTGGTGTAAATACAGATGTTCCAATGCCTCTTTAAGCAAGAAAGACAGCTCCAGCCAAATCGGTTCATCGTGCATTTTCTGATATATTTTAGGATCGTTTTGTAACAATTTAAGCACCAAATCACGATAAGCAAGCTCTGTCTTATAACGTTTTTGCTTCAAAAAGAACGAGAGTTTTTCTATCTCTTCTTCCACGACATCACTGTAAATAAGTTTTGATTTCTCATGCGGGAAATTGAAAATATCGATAGAACGATTGAGAAGTTTGCCGATGCCTTTTTTGGTTGAGGCAGAGACTTTCACGCAGGGAACACCCAAAATGGAACTGAGTTGTTCATGATCAACACAGATGCCCTCTTTTTGCGCTTCATCCATCATGTTTAGCGCTACAATCATCTTTTTATCCAGTTCTAAAAGCTGTGTCGTAAGGTAAAGGTTGCGCTCCAAATTAGTGGCATCGACCACATTGATGATGAGATCATACGGCTCATTTTCCAGAAAATCTTTAGTAACTTTTTCATCTTGAGTGTAGTCGTTAAGCGAGTACGTTCCGGGTAAATCAACGATTTTAATCAAATGCTCTTGCGCGCTAAAACGTACCTCCGCTTTTTCAACCGTAACGCCCGAAAAGTTGCCGACTTTTAAGCGTGCATCGGCGATGGAGTTGATGAGCATACTTTTGCCCACATTGGGCTGTCCC
Organism: Sulfurospirillum sp.; assembly: GCA_036171535.1. Classification (GTDB taxonomy): domain Bacteria; phylum Campylobacterota; class Campylobacteria; order Campylobacterales; family Sulfurospirillaceae; genus Sulfurospirillum. Next base: position 9,888 of record JAVHRG010000260.1, read on the forward strand.
ACGAGCGCAATGACAAGCTCTTTCATATTTTTTCGACCTCTATGCTTTTTGCCTCTTCATAGCGAAGGGCAAGAAGCGTTGTACCTACTTCAATTTCCATAGTGCTTTTAGCGATGCTTGTTGCTTTGATTTGGAGTTGGCTTCCTTTATGAAGTCCCAAGGAAAAAAATCTTTGTTTGAGCTCTTCGTTAGCACCTATTCGTACCACGACAGCTTTGTCTCCAGCATTCATTTGTGAAAGTTTAATCATAATTTTCCTTAATTGATAATGCTGATCAAGATTGTAAGTTAAAACGTATTAAAACCTTATTAATGTAGAATAAGTTATTCAAAATAACTCCTATGAGGTGGATTTAATGAAAGTCGGACTCATCCAACACGCGGTTGCAAGTACCAAAGAAAAAACCATACAAAAAACCGTTTCACTCATCCAAACAGCAGCCATTGAAGGAGCACAGCTCGTCGTACTGCAAGAGCTTCACCAAGATCGCTACTTTTGCATTAATGAAGATGTTGCTTGTTTTGACCTTGCAAGTTCGTGGGAAGCTGACATCGCTTTTTGGTCAAATGTCGCTAAAGAGAACAATGTCGTTTTAGTCACCTCTCTTTTTGAAAAACGTTCCGCTGGTCTTTACCACAACACTGCCGTTGTCTTTGAAAAAGATGGTACGATCGCTGGAAAATACCGCAAAATGCACATCCCCGATGACCCAGGCTTTTACGAGAAATTCTACTTCACCCCAGGTGATACAGGCTACACCCCCATTCAAACCAGTGTCGGCAAACTAGGACTTCTCGTCTGTTGGGATCAATGGTATCCCGAAGCAGCACGCTTGATGGCGCTTAAAGGGGCTGACATGCTCATCTACCCCACAGCCATCGGTTGGTTCGATGAAGACATGGAAGATGAACAACGAAGGCAATGTGACGCATGGGAGACCATCCAAAGAGGTCACGCCATCGCCAATGGCTTGCCCGTCATCAGTGTCAATCGTGTCGGCAAAGAAGAAGACAATCACGGCGTACTGGACGGCATCCGATTTTGGGGCAACTCCTTTGTTGCAGGCCCACAAGGTGAAATCATCGCACGCGCCAGTCACGATGAAGAAGAGATACTCATCGTTGATGTGGACTTAGCCCGAGGCGAACACGTCAGACGCATCTGGCCGTTTTTACGTGACCGCAGAATTGAGACTTACGGGGATTTGACGAAACGATTTATCGACTAAAACCTTTTTACATGTAAAGATTT
>JAVHRG010000261.1:0-2160 GCA_036171535.1 Sulfurospirillum sp.
AATCTTTACATGTAAACATTTACACGATGAAAGTATATTTTAAAGGAACCCTATGAACCTCTACACCCTGCATTACACCTGCCTTCTTGACGCAAGCGTTGAAGACGTGTGTGCTTTTCATACCGATACGCATAATCTTCCACTCATTACGCCACCGTCGATTAAGGTGAACATCGTGAAGATGGAGAACGACAGCGTCATTTTGGACATTAAAAAGTTTGGCATTACCACGCGTTGGGAGATGGCGCTTGAGAAAAATTGTCCTCACAGCATTGTCGATGTGATGATCAAAGGGCCTTTTGCTTCGTTTAGGCATGAAAGACGTTTTATAGCAGAAGATGAAAATCGCACGCGCATGGAAGAGACCATCACATTAGCGCCACCGATTCCTTTTTTAGGAAGGCTCTTCTTTTGGTTTGTAAAAAGAGATATGGATGCTATGTTTGCGTACCGTCACACGATGACGCAAGCGCATTTTCGCTTTGAAAATCAAGCGAAACACCTCTAACGCTATTATCATGACACAGGCAAATTAAACGTGTGAAGGGAAGTCAAAATCTTTGTGGAAGAGTCTTCCCTAAAGATCACTCTTCCACAAATCCTGTGTTATTTTTAATAATCTGATAGTTTTTGCATCCCGTTTCATCACCCAAATCACATGCCTTTTTAAACAACTCTTGAGCCCTTTGCGCATCTTGGCTCACGCTGCCTCCCTCGTAGTACATACGAGCAATCGCAGAGCACTCTTGCGCATCGCCTGCATCGCATCCATTTTGATGGTACATGGCAGCATAAACATAGTTTCCACCTTGCTCGTACAGTAATGCAAGATGCGCACAACTGCTTGCCAAGCCCGCACTGCATGCACGATCATAATAATTAACGGCTTGTTGCAAGTCTTCACTCACACCTGTCCCATTTTCATACAAAACCGCGAGGCTCGCACAACTACCCGCATCACCAAGTACACACCCTTTTTCATACAGTTCAGCTGCCTTGGCATAATTTTGTCCTATTTGACCACTTTCATACATGTAACCTAAATTGGAACAGCCACTTCCCATGCCCATAGAACAGGTTTGGTTATAAAGTTCTTTGGCCTTACTAAAGCTCTGTTGGACACCATCACCGATGTGGTACATCGTGCCTAATTGTAAACATGCCGTGGGATTGTTATGATCGCACTCGTTTTGCAGCTCGCTTTCACGCGCGAAATCCAATGCAAACAGTGAAGATGAAACCAGTATTGCCATAATACATAAGAGTTTTTGCATGCTCTTCTCCTTGCTAACATTTGAATTATTATATTACAATACTTTTATGAACGAGACTAAAACAATTTTGATTGGTTACGAGCAAGCACCTTTTTTACAGATTCGCCAAACACTGCAGAGTGAGCGCGCTTATGAGGCACATGCACACTCAGCACTCTCCATAGGATTTATGCTCGAAGGCAAAACGTGCTTTCAGACACCTGAGGGAGATTTTTTGCTCGAACATGGCGCCCTTGCCATCATTCCACCTCACATACAACATGCGTGCAATCCTATTGCACAAACGAGACGAAGTTACATTATGGTCTATTTAGATGCGGACTTTTGTACGCGCATTCAAGCCAAACAGTTTCAAGAAACCACAACGCTGTTGCCACTGACCACGCCATTGGTATTTCATAAGGCTTTATTTGAGGAGTTTGAGCGCATTATTACAGCGCTCATAGAAGGTTTTTCACCTTTACATGTAAAGGCATTGGAAGCATGGGTGGAGAGCTTTTTTTGGCTCTATACGAAGCAAGGAGTGAGTCAACACAAAGACAATACCCTTCAAGACATGGCACGCTTTTTAGAAAGTCGGCTGGATGAAACACCCAGTCTCTGTGAGCTTTCCAAACGTTTTGGACTCAACCCCTATGTTCTCACACGCCACTTTAAACAAACCTACGGTTGCACACCCAAACACTATGCCATGGATGTGCGCATCGAGCATGCGAAGCAGTTACTTCACGATGGCACTCCACTTGCCCTGTGCGCGCAATACTGTGGCTTTGTCGACCAAAGCCACTTCCACCGCTTTTTTAAGCGCCGTACCGCTCTCACCCCCAAAGAGTACCAAGTCAATTTTATACAATAACTTTTTTCGCATTTCGTTTATGCTTACATG
>JAVHRG010000262.1:0-5614 GCA_036171535.1 Sulfurospirillum sp.
ATTTTGACTGGGTATGTGCATTATCTTTATTTTGCATCTCACGTTCTTTGAAAAACTTTTCTGCGGCCGTATCTAACGTGATAATATGCTTTTTCTTTTTAACGGCGATTGCCGGAAGATCTTCGCCTAAACGTTGCTTTGTAAGAATCTCATTGCGCTTTTGATTGCAGTAGTTTGCACGTACGCCTTCGCTATGCTTTCCAACTTTTATCTCCCTGGCTTGATTATTGCCATCTCGATAGCGGATATAATAGATTTTGTCTTCTTTGTCATTGGTGATAGTTGTTATATAATATACGCCACTAAACTGCGTTTTTTCTCTTTGTGCCATTTTTCAATAATCCATAATTTATTAAAATCTTCCCCACATACTCCCCACAAGATTTTAATTTTTATTGGAATAATAACATATTATTAGAAATTGAGAAAGTTTTCTTAAAGCCTAAAATAGGCTATTTTGATGATTATTTTATAAAATGTATAATATAGAAAATTTATGCCTTTTAAATCCCTCTCTCCCGGCCACTCTTTAAATAAGCTCTCAATATGAAATTTTAAACTATCTTTTTTATATGCTAGCGAAGCTTCGTTATTTTCATCTTCAATGTCAAAAGATAATGTATCTTTTATCCACGCAACACTTTTCCTCAAAAATATTCAGCAAACAAAAGATACTTTTAGCACATTATGATTTTTTGAGTTGTTCTAGCTGCTGGTCAAAAAACTGTTCGAGTGTTTTTTTGCCTTTTGTATCTAAATGTGCTTTTGGATGCATAAACGCGTAGCTTCCTTTTGGCATCAAACCATTGGAAATAAGCTGTTTCGCACGTTTAAGCCTTGTTGTTCTTATATCGGCATTCATATCTGCCCACGTAGAAAAATTAAGCGCTCTGCGCCCGTTGTCAATATGCGCTGCCATACCCCAAGAGACAGGTGCAACATTGTGATACCACGGATATATTACCTCATTCGAATGACAGTCAAAGCATGTATTTTTTAAAAGCACCATCACTTTTTCATCGGCTTGTATCGCGATCTTTTCATTAACTTTTGGATTTGTAAAATTTGGTCTTATAAATTGAATAACGACTAATATTCCCAATAAGCCAAATAGTATTTTCTTCATCAATCAATGTCCTTTTCTTAAAATGACACTATTTTAACACACTAATTTAAACAAAAGCGAAACTGCTTAAACGTTTATCACTTCCACTTTAATCGATTTAAATGCTGCTGTTAAGATAAGTTCATCACATCTATCGCCAAAAAGAGTGTTGATCTTTGAGGTTGCGTGATGAAAGGTGCAAAAAAGTGTTTTGGGTTGGACTTTATCTGTCAATTTAACAACCAGTGGTGCGCTTTCGCCGTATTGCGTTTTTAAAATAACTTTTTCACTGCTAAAATCAGCCGCATCATTTTCATTCACCAAAAGAATCGTTTCATCATAACGTTTGTTGAGCTTTTCACAACGACTGGTTTGAGAAGCATTATTGTACTGTGCAAGCGTTCTTCCTGTGGTCAGATGATATCCAGAAAGTCGTTTTTCACTCAGTTCTTGCACCATGCCTCTAAGTTCGTATTGGTGGTAATGAAATCTACCATAACCATCTTCCGTTCGAAAGTCCAGTTGATGCAATACCGGAGTATCCTCGGTATGCACAGGCCATTGGAGTCCACGAACGCGGTGCCTTTCCAACCTAGCATAGCTCGCCCCTGAAAAACGTCTGTACGCCACCTCTCGTACTTCATCCCAAATCTGTTTGGAATCTTCGTACATGTAATTTCCACCTAATTTAGTGTCAATCATTTGAATCACTTCCCAATCATCGGGCAAGTTAGATTTGACGAGTGGCTGAGAGAGGTGAAGACGGCGCATTGCATTGACATAAACACCTGTTTTTTCATACGCTGACTTTACTCCCACAACAATATCCGCACGTTTTGCAATTTCTGTCATAAAAAGCTCTTGGACGAAAATAAAATCCAGTGTATCCAGTGCCGCATTGACTTTATTGGTATTGGGATGGACATGCGTTAAGTCCTCACCCATATTGATCACGGCTTTAATGCGCCCCTCAAACATTGCTTCCACCAATTGTGGTGTCATCAACCCTATCTCTTTGGGCTCTTGATAATCGGGGTCATAGTAAGGCAACATTCCCATATCACATGCCCCTTGGACATTATTTTGCCCGCGTAGCGGCATCAAACCTGATCCAACTTTGCCTATATTACCTGTCATCAGTGAAAGATGGGTGATTGCCATGACCGCGTATGAGCCATCAATATGCTCTGTAATGCCAAGCCCCCAGAAAATCATCGACTTTTTTAAGGCATATTCGCGTGCCACTTTTGGGATCAATTTACTTAAGTGTTCATAACCTACGATATTTTCAAAATACTTTGGATTGGCAAAAGGATCATTCAGTATTTTCTCTTTAAATGCTTCAAATCCAAGCGTGCGATCTTTTAAAAAATCCTCGTCATAGAGCTCTTCAGAGATAATCACATACGCCATCATATTTAAAACAAGTAGATTAGCTTCATGCGGAATAATGCCTTTGTATTTTGCAAAGCGGTGCAAAGTGATTTCGCGTACATCAAATACCGCAAGGTTATCGTGTTTACTTGCCATATCGACGATACGATTGGAGATAATCGGATGCGCTTCCGTGGTATTGGAACCAATAACAATCATAAATTCTGTTTGATAAATATCGTTGTAGGGATTGGTCGCTGCACCTTCACCGATGGTCGTACGCATCCCTTTAAGGCTTGGAGAGTGGCAAATGCGTGCACAGTTATCGACGTGTGGAGAATTCAGTGTATGGCGGGTAAATTTTTGAAGCAGGTACGAGCTTTCACACGAGGTTCGTGCCCCACCGATTGAACAGACACTTTTTTGCCCATATTTTTTTTGAATTTCAACCAGTTTCATTGCTGCCGCAGTTGTTGCGGCATCCAGTGTGGTTTCAACCCATGTCTCATCCAACTCTTTTACATGTAAAGCGATTGCTTCGTAAATAACGGGATTTTTGGCTAAAAAACTTTTACGAATACGGGGAATTCTAAGACGATCAGGGGCATCTACAAACTCAAAACCGTATTTGCCTTTGACACACAATTTACCTTCTGAAACCACACCATCGGGGTGGGCAAAAATGCTTTGAATGGTATTGTCTTTGACATTGGCGGCAATGTCACACCCCACACCACAATAGGTACAAACGCTATCTATGACTTCCATCTGCTCCATGTTTTATTCACCTTTGGTATAGAAAAAGTCTCCATGAACGGATTCATTTTTGATTTTTTTAGTGGCACTCACTTTGAGCGCATCGTAACGTACTGCATCTATTTTTTGCTCGTTCATCAAAGCTTCTTTCTCTTTGCCAACTACCTCTGCATTTAAGACTTCACACTCTTTTTTGGTCAATTTTTTTTTGAGAAGGAGTGCGAGCTCTTCATCGCTTTTTGTGAGTGCCCGCGCCTCACCCATCACCATCTGAATGATTTTTCTAGCTTCCAATTCGTTTAATTTCATACTAACCTCTTTAAGTAATTGCGCGCATTATAGCCTAACGAAACTTTTGCTATACTCACCTTTATTTGTTACATAAAGGTTGACCATGATTATTTACATTCACGGATTTGGCTCTAGCGGAGAGGCGAGTAAAGCGAAGTTGCTTCGTGCCTATTGCCAAGAAAATGGCATACGTTTCATTGCACCATCCTTGCCTACCATTCCCGATCTTGCGATTAAAACGCTCAGTGAACTCATCGAATCTTATCAAGATAATGAGCCTGTTTATCTGATGGGTTCATCACTCGGTGGGTATTATGCGCTTTATCTGAGCGATAAATATAACCTCAAAGCGGTACTCATTAATCCTGCGGTAAATGCTCCTGAAACGCTTCAGAGAGCTATTGGGCATGGAGTCAATTACTACGACAATAGCGCGTATGAATGGAATGAGTCGCATCTGGACATGCTTGAAAGCTATGAAATTGAAGAGCCCAATCTTGAGAATATTTTACTGCTTTTACAAAAAGGTGATGAGGTATTAGACTATGAAGAGGCACTTGATTTTTTAGAAGGGGCAAAGATGGTTGTAGAAGAGGGTGGCAATCACAGCTTTGAAGGGCTGGATCGCCATTTAGAAAGCATTAAACGCTTTTTCGGCGTCGCTTTAAAATTGTAATATTATTGAGCATTTTGACCGCAAAAAGGGTTAAAATCGTTCCTAGGATGATAAAAAGATCCACTTTTTCATCTAGGAAAATGGCACTGAGTCCTATCGCTGAAAACGGTACCAAAAAGACAAAGGAACTCACCTCGGCGGCACCTAATTTTTCAATGCCTAAAAAGAAAATGGTATTGGCAAACGTAGAAGCCGCTAAGGAGATCAAAATCGTGTTGATCCAAAAAATACCATCAAATGTTTCAAAAGGCATGGCATGCACATCCACAAATAAAGCCCAATCCAGCGCAACCGTGACAATATACATGTAAAAAGTAAAGACAATCGGTGAAATCTTTGTCGATTTGGAACTGACAATCGTCAAAACTGCCCATAAAATGGCGGCTAGTAAAAAGTATAAATTGTGAATTACCAAAATATGCGCTAGATCAAATGTCCAAATATGCAACATTGTTAAAACACCCACTGCCCCTAAACCAAGCGCAAACAGATCTTTTGAACTGACCTTTTTAGCCCCCATCAACGCCAAAAAAACAAACGTTAAAATAGGAATCATTGTGGTTACCATCGCCCCACCCAAAGAAGCCGTGCCAAACTTCGTTCCAAGGTAATAATACTTGTTGTAAAAAATCAATGCTAATGCAGCCAACACCACCAAGCCAAAGCTTTTAAGGTCGATTTTGAATGAGTGCTTCAGCCATACAATAATAGGAACCATCGTAATCGCTGTGATGCCAAAACGTAGAAAAATCATATCAAACGCACTGACATAGTGTCCTAAAACTTTCACATTGACCCATGAGCCACCCCATGCAACCATTGCAAGGAAGAGTAAAAAGAAGAAAAAATTTTTATGTGCCATCATAACTCCTTGGCACGAAGTTTACACAATTTAAGATTATTTATATAGAATAAAATTGCTTTTTTGAAGCAGTGTCTTTGGCGAATAGCCATAAATCTTACGAAAAGAGCGGATAAAATGCGACTGATCGCTAAAGCCTGCTTGTAAAGCAACTTGGGAAAGCGATTCACCCTTAATTACAAGTGTTTTGGCTCTGCAAACACGCCCTGCGATGATGTATTGGTGTGGGGTAAGTCCCGTGTGGTTTTTAAAAAGCCTTAGGAAATGGTATTTACTGACATTGGCGGTTGAGGCAAGCGTGTCTAAGCTAATGTCCGATTCAATATTTTCATGGATGTATTCTATAACCATTGACATCGCTTTAGGATCTTTACATGTAAAAGGATAGGGAGTGGCTTTTCGCGCATAATGCGCTATAAGGTAGGAAAGCGCATCAATGAGTTTGGACTCTAAAAGCATTGGCTCTTCATGGGCATAAACTGTTTGAAAAAAGGCCATCAAGCGTCTAAAGAGTTCATCATCATCAATGATATGTTTCTCAAAAATTGGC
>JAVHRG010000262.1:5714-11121 GCA_036171535.1 Sulfurospirillum sp.
CATCAAGCGTCTAAAGAGTTCATCATCATCAATGATATGTTTCTCAAAAATTGGCATCTTTTTCTCGCCATACATCTGCTCGTAAAGCGTACTTAAAAGCTCCACACTGGGATAAAAGTTGGTGTATTGCCACGCATACGAATCCCCACCATGAATTTCACCCGGATTAATAATCCGAGTCGTACGCTCATAGGCTTGGGTAATTTTATGTTTATGCAACGACTTAAACATACCATGATGCGTTATACCAATAGCGTAGGTATCGTGAAAATGGCATGAAAAGGTATTGGTCAAATGAGCAATATTTTCAAATGCTGTGTCACTGAGTAAAGAGGATTTCATGGTTTTAGTATAACGCAATTTTGCGCGTCGCAATAGAACAAAATTGCGCATATTTTTTTATTGTGAAGGCAATTCACATTGACGCGCTTGTGCTATACGTAGTAAACGCTCTCTCGCTTGATCGCTTTCTTGATAATCTTTGCTCAAAGCTGGATTATCGCTAATCAAAAACATTGCTGGTGAGAAAACAGTAATACCTGTAAATCCCTTTGCTTGATTATCGGCTTGCATGCTAAGCACATCTTTTTCAAGCTCTTTAAGATGTTCACGTGTATGCGTCAACGCTAGTGTCAGATCCTTGCAATCCAGTTGATACTCCGCAGATTCCATATCGCTTGGTAACAACCTCATAGAGGGTGGCAAATGGCTCATATCAGGCGGTAGATCCCTCGCAGAATGAGCACACCCAACACAGAACAACCCTATACAAACAAGACTAATTACCTGTAAATTGAATTGCTCGACCTTTGCCATCCAAACTCCCCCAACTGAGCGCTGAAATACCAACCGTTCCATAACGGACATAAATGACAGCATCTGCACCGAGTTTTGCTGCTTCCTCTTTTAACTTCGCATCAACCATCTCTTTAGTCGGCTCTGGATGAAAAATAGTTGTTTTATTGACGGTGACCGTAAGATCGCCCAGTGAAACATACGGACGATTTGTCATATCCCCCTCCGTCAATTGCACCTGATCAGGAGAAACCTGTTTGATTTCTTTAATCGCCGTATTGGGATTGGTAACTTGGCTTTGAGACCACGTAGCACATCCCGATAATAAAAAACTCACAACCATACTGCCCATTAAAAACCTGAAAGACATTCCTACTCCTTGTTAAAAGTTTTAATACTTCAAAATTAATAGCGTGTAAATTTGACCGCTTGCGCTTTGCCTTCCATACCACTCACACGATTCCAGGAAGCGCCAAGTTTGGTGTAACGCACATAAATCAGCGCGTCAGCCCCTTTTTTGGTAGCTTCTTCTTTCAGTTTTGCCTCGACTTGCTCTTGGGTTGGCTCTTCGCCCCATGGATTAAGTTTGCTCAGCGTAACACTCACTTCGCCAAGGCTAGCATAAGGTCGATCGGTAATGTCAAGATCATAGAGAAGCACTTGTGCAGGTAGGGCGATTTTAACTTCAGAAACAACAGGAGCAGGAGTTTCAGGTGCTTTTTGACTCCAAAAATTGAAGTTCAAACCAATAGTAGAACACCCTGAAAAAAAGCCTAAACATACTAGCATTACTACCCATTGTTTCATCGTTCACTCCTTAAAAATTAGACAAAGTTTACCATAAAAAAAGATTAGATTGTTTTTACATGTACGCTTTTAATCTTCCACAAAACAACCATACGTACTAAAAAAATACCGCTGAGTAGTCCATAACACAAACTAACACTCAAAATAAACCATGGCTCGAAGACAATGGCTAATTCTCTGGCAAGCGCTACACCTACCGCATATTTAAGCCAAAAAATGACCATCATCAGAGCAAACCAAAGCCAACTTCCTTTTATCGCAAAAGCGTTATATTCTTCCATAAAAACAACATTGTAAAAAGCCCTTATACGAATTCCCAGTGCCAGCATCACCATCATTCCTACACTCCACGTCACAATCCCAATGCTCATGCCAAACGCAGAGGCAACACTATAAATGGAAAAGAGTGCCATCATGCAAGGCAGTATAAAGGCACGCACATAAGGAACCATGCGATCACGGCTTTGCATCCAACCTAAAATAAGTAGTACGCCAAAGAGCAGATAAACCCACAAGGGAGTATGCATTAAAATTGCCAGCACCATGACGATTCCTTTTTGTATAACCTATTAGCCATTTTATCATATAATACACTTCTGTAAAGGAGGCGCCGTGCAAAACGTACTCTTAGAAATTGCCAAACAGGCAATCAGTGACAGCTTGAACCACACATCCACTTTAGATCCAAAAGCTTTAGTGCAAGTACACCCCGAATTTTCCACCCCAAAAGCTACGTTCGTAACACTGACACTTGATGGTCAACTTCGTGGCTGTATCGGCTCACTCATAGCACATAGACCCCTTCTAGATGACCTCATACACAACGCCAAAGCAGCTGCTTTTGATGATCCACGTTTTTATCCACTCAGTCCTGAAGAGTTTTTACATGTAAAGATTGAAATCTCTCTTTTGAGTGAACCACAGCCCATCCTATATGAAAACACCGATGACCTCAAACGTAAAGTTACGGCTGGGATAGATGGCATTATTCTTCAAAAAGGGTCTCGCAAAGCAACCTTTTTACCGCAAGTTTGGGAACAACTGCCAACCTTTGAACTCTTTTTTTCACATCTGTGCCAAAAAGCGGGCTTAGCGCCTGATTGCTTGGAAAGCCATCCTGAGATCTGGTATTACAGGGTTGAGAAGGTGAAATAATGCACTATTATAAGACTGAAGGCTCACGTCTGGTTTGCTTACTCTGTGCGCACTACTGTCATCTTAAAGAGGAACAAATAGGCATTTGCGGTGTCAATCAAAATATCGATGGAACTATCAAAAACCTTGTGTATGGCCATCCCGTAGCCATGCACGTTGATCCTGTGGAGAAAAAACCGCTCTACCACTTTTTGCCTGACACCAGAGCCTTTTCGATCGGAACGATTGGTTGTAATTTCAAATGTCCTTTCTGTCAAAACTGGAGTATTTCACAAGAAAAATCTTTACATGTAAAAGAGTATTTTGCCCCTCAACAGATTATCGAAATGGCACTCAAATACGAATGTGCCTCCATCGCCTACACCTACAATGAACCCACTATTTTCTACCCCTATGCTAAAGATATCGCCATTTTGGCCCATGAAAAAGGAATGAAAAATATCTTCGTTACCAATGGCTTTGAATCCAGTGAAGTGATTGATGATATGGTAGGCGTCATTGATGCGGCAAATATTGATCTCAAATCTTTCAACCACGACTACTACAAAAAAGAGCTCGGAGGAGGGCTTGAAACCATTTTGGAAAACCTCAAACATTTCAAGCGTAATGGCATTTGGATCGAGGTTACCACACTCATCGTCCCCACCAAAAATGACTCAGATGAGGAATTGAATTCTATTGCTTCCTTTATTGCCAAAGAGCTTGGCGTTGAGACACCATGGCATATCAGTGCCTTTCATCCCGATTACCATGAACAAGGGCTTCCTTCAACTTCCATTGAAACGCTTAAACGTGCCGAAATACTTGGCAAAAATGCAGGGCTTAAACACATCTACATTGGCAATGTCGGACTTGAAAACCCTACAAGATGCGTTACATGTAACGCTGTTTTGATCACACGAAAACACTTCGAAGTGATGGAAAACCATCTCATTGATGGGTGCTGCCCAAAATGCAATACTAAACTCATAGGAGTTTTTGATGAATAAACACCGTAAAGCTGCCGTTGCTGGGATGTTTTACCCTGACGTCTGCAGTGAAATCAAGCATATGTTAGACCATTTTGATAAAGAGATGCCCAACATAGCACTCGATGTTATACCACGCGCCCTCATCGTGCCTCACGCAGGTTACATTTACAGCGGTTACACTGCCAATCTTGCTTACCGCTATACCGCATCCAAACGCTCCGACATTGAACGTGTGGTCGTCATTGGTCCAAGTCACCGCATCTATGTATCAGGGGCTTCCATTGCCCTTTTGGAAGCATATCATACACCGTGTGGCGAAATAGAAATCGACCTAGCATTCAGTTATGCCCTTAAACGAAAGTTTGCCTTTTTAGACTTTCACCCCATGGCGCACGAAGAACACTCTACAGAAGTGCAAATGCCCTTTATTCGCGAATACTTCAAACAAGCAAAAGTTGTTGAAATTGTTTACGGTGACATCTCTCACGATGAGCTCTCTTCACTGATCGACGAAGTGCTGAACGATGAAAAAACACTGGTGGTTATCAGCACCGATCTTAGCCATTTTTACACGGAAGAGGAAGCCAATAAGCTCGATCATACATGTATTGAGGCGATTTCGCATCTTGATCTCCACGCACTCTCTCATGGCTGTGAAGCGTGCGGTATAACCGGTGTCAAAGCGATGGTTCAAAGCGCACTTAGCCATAACCTTCAAGCCCATTTCTTGGACTACCGCACCAGTTTTGCACACAGTAAAGATGCGAGTCGCGTGGTAGGATACACGTCATTTGTCATTGGTTAAAACGTAGACGCTAATGGTTTGAATTAATTTTTTTGCTGTTAGGGGTGTGCTATACTTTTCTATCTCCTTGAAAAGGCAATTGATGCAACCTAAAAAAGATTATTTTCATAAAAAATCAAAAATATATGAAAACGAAGCTGCGCGCACAAACAATGTTAAAAACATTGGCGAAGCTATTTTAGAAAGACTCACGTATGATAAAACAGCAACCCATGTGATGGATTTTGGCTCTGGTACAGGACTATTAACCGAGCAAATCGCTCCCTTTGTGCGCAAAATGACCACCATCGACATCTCGCCTTCGATGAACGAAGCGCTTCGTGCCAAAAAAGATCAGTTGGGATGTGAGCTTACTATGCTAGAGCTTGACTTAGTCAGCACCGAACTTGATGAAAACTTTGATGGCATCATCTCTTCCATGACCATTCATCACGTCGAAGATGTGCAAGCACTTTTTCATAAATTTTACCGCTTACTCAATAGTGGCGGAACCATCGCTTTGGCAGATTTAGACAAAGAAGATGGCACGTTTCACACGGAAGATATGGGCGTTTTTCACTTTGGTTTTGACCAAGAGGAATTTGTCGCATGGGCTCAAAAAGCAGGGTTTGAGGATGTCGCTATTGAAATCGTCAGCGTGGCAAAAAAACCTTACGGGGACTACCCCATCTTTTTATTGACGGGGCGCAAGCGCTAGGGATTTTCTTAGCAAAATCTTTACATGTAAAATCGTTTTTCTAAACAATCGGCACGTAAATCTCAGTGCGCAAGTTCTCAGGTTTCGTGCGTCTGGGGTCACGGTTGAGGTACTTTTCAAACAAAGGCGCGTCACGAAGTCCAACACCTTCGCTCACCACCCAATCCATGATCTGCG
>JAVHRG010000263.1:0-11092 GCA_036171535.1 Sulfurospirillum sp.
ATGGTTTATATATAATGGAATTACGTATTATGAGACAAAATTTCCTAGAGATATTCCTTCATCTAGACAACATGAGTTTTTCAATGTTTCATATATCAAAGACGGGCAAGTTCATAAAGTATGTGAGGCTGTGTTTGATAAAAAAGTGAAAGTTGTAAAATAGCAAGCTATTGCTCAATAATCACATTAACTGAATTTTTAGTGGAGAGGTAACATGACTCAATTTTGTTTGATAACCACAACCTATCCCGATAAACAAAGTGCCAAAGCAATCATTGATCTTTTGTTAGAGCAAAAACTTGCTGCATGTATTCAGATGCAAACCGTTCAAAGTTTTTATCGTTGGGAAGGAAAATTGTGCGAATCAAATGAGCAATTAGTTTTGATTAAAACGAGGAGTTCACTGTTTAAAAAGATAGAAGCGTTGATTTTAAAGCATCACCCCTACACAACACCACAATTGATTCAAATTCCTATAGAACAAGGGCTCGAGGCGTATTTAAATTGGATTGCCGAAGAAACGACGCATAATTAATAACTCGCTAATTCTTGAATCAATACTTTCACTTCATCTTTATCAAAAAAGAGATTGAACTCTAACTCTTTAGCAAACATTTTAAGTAACATAATTTTTTTCGTTTGGCGCTCATCATGGTTTTGGGTGGCTGAAAGCTCGGCGTCCAGCCTTTGAAGGAAGTTTTGGCGTATCTCTTCTTGTTTTTGCTCTTTTGATTTTGGCTGCTTTTTAGGTTTTAGCAGAAGAAATAAAAAGCCAAGGAGAATGAATATCGCAAGAATGGTGAAGAAAATTTCCACAAAAAACCTTTACATGTAAATAGGGTTGATGTGAAAGTATAGCTAACGAAGAGCTATAAAATTTTAAATTTCTTTCATTTCTTAAACCACTTTTGTGTAAAATCTCTCAAATCAACATAAAGAGGAATCCCATGCACTTTACAACTCCCCTTAAAAGCAATAGCACCAAAATTATGCTCATTGGTAGTGGTGAACTTGGCAAAGAAGTTGTCATTGAAGCGACACGTCTTGGCATTGAAACGGTAGCGGTGGACTCTTACCCGCAAGCACCTGCACATTTGGTCGCCAATAAAAGCTATGTCATCAATATGAAAAACAAAGAGGAACTTTTAGAGGTGATTCGCCGCGAAAAGCCTACTTTCATCTTACCTGAAGTGGAAGCTTTGAGCATTGATGCGCTTATTGAGGCCGAGAAAGAGGGCTTTTGTGTGATCCCTAATGCAGAGGCTGTTAAAAAGACGATGAACCGTAAAAATATTCGTGAGTTTGCCGCTGAAAAGCTAGGGCTTAAAACCAGTGGATACGTCTTTGTTAAAACGTTTGAAGCGTTGCAAGAGGCGACTAAAAAGTTGGGTATTCCTTGCGTGGTTAAGCCTGTTATGAGCTCATCAGGACACGGACAAAGTGTTATACGTAGCGAAGCAGACATTCAAAAATCATGGGAAATCGCCAAAGAAGCCAGAGGCGATGCAAGCGAACTCATCGTAGAAGCGTTTGTGCCGTTTGACTATGAAATCACGCTTTTGACCGTTCGTAACGGCAAAGAGACTGTTTTTTGCGAGCCGATCGGGCATATTCAAGAAAACGGTGACTATGTACTTAGTTGGCAACCTGTTGCGATGAAACCTGAAGTTTTAGCGAAAGCGCAAGTCATGGCAAAAGCAGTGACCGATGGTTTGGGTGGGCGAGGGCTCTTTGGGGTGGAGTTTTTTGTCAAAGACGATGAGGTCTATTTTAGTGAACTGAGCCCCCGTCCACACGATACGGGCATGGTCACGATGATCACGCAATCTCAGAGCGAATTTGCATTACATGTAAGAGCGGTTCTTGGCTTGCCTCTTGATTTTACTTTTTACGGTTCGGGTGCAAGTGGTGCATTTAAAAGCTCAAACGAAGAGCATGTGCCAACACTGACCATTCCTGAAACGGCTTTTTCTAAAAATTCGTATGTGCGTATTTTTGGAAAACCTGTCAGTCATGTGGGGCGTCGTATGGCAGTTGTCTTGGTATTGGATGAAGTGGAAGCGGCAAAGAAAAGAGCCAAAGAGATTGTTGCATCGATTGTTGGATAATTTTTACCCGTAAAAGAATTATTTATAAAAAATTTATAAAAGAGGGCTATAATGAAAAAAGCCCAAAATTTAAAGAGATTTTATGAATAAACATGTTGTTGAACAAACGGTGATCTTCTTTAGCGTTTCCAAATGGCTCTTTCTCTCCTCTGCTGTTGGTATTATGATAGGCGGACTGATGTCCGTCTTTATTAAGATTCTCACAACTGCTGAGCAGACGAGAAGCATTCTTCCTTTCCCCTTTTACTTTACACTTCCTTTTGCTTTGATGCTGACGACATGGATCGTACGAACGTTTGACCAAAATGCCACAGGGCATGGTACGGAAAAAGTCATTGAAGCGGTGCATAAACGCGATGGTTATATTAATGCTAAAGTGATTCCCGTCAAGCTTGTAGCAACCGTACTGACGATATTTTCAGGTGGTTCGGTGGGAAAAGAAGGTCCTGGTGCGCAAATAGGTGCAGGAGCAGCTTCGTTTGTGGCAACACTGCTCAAGTTTTCAAAGTCTGATCGTAAAAAATTGGTGATTTGCGGTATTAGTGCGGGATTTGCTTCGGTATTTGGTACACCGATTGCGGGTGCAATTTTTGGAATTGAAGTGCTCATTATTGGTGTCATTATGTACGATGTTTTGCTTCCTTCGTTTATTGCAGGATTTGCCGCATTTACAACCGCACAATTTTTAGGTGTGACGTATCAATATTATGACATTAATATTTATCGTGCATTTAGCCTTGATTTGGGGCTGATTGGACAAGTCGTTATTGCAGGTGTTTTCTTTGGAATTATCTCAGACCTCTTTATTACGGCGGTCAATAAAATAGAAACAGCAATTAAAAAAATCCCTTACAATCGCTATTTAAAAGCGTTTGCCGCGGGGTTAGTGATGGTCATTATCTCTTATTTCCTCTCAGAGAGTTATCTAGGTCTAGGTCTTGTAACGATTCGAGATGCACTCAGTCCTAACGCGTTAATTTCAAATAATGTTCATTGGTATGATTTTATTTTAAAAACAATTTTTACAGCGATGACGTTAGGTTCAGGTGGAAGTGGTGGTATTATTACCCCTGTTTTCTATGTGGGTGCGACCAGTGGTGTTGTGTTTGGTCATCTTACGGGTAACCATATAGCCCTTTTTGCCGCTCTTGGATTTGTCAGTGTTTTGGCAGGGACAACAAATTCGCCTATAGCGTCCATTATTATGGCGGTAGAACTTTTTGGTGTGCATATGGCAAACTATGCCGCGCTGAGCGTGGTCATTGCCTTTTTAATTACAGGGCATCGCAGTGTCTTTCAGTCTCAAAAACTAGCCCTTAGAAAAGCAGATAATATCACGATTGGTAAAGGGAATGATCTTGAAGATACTTCCATTAGTATCGATATGCATGATATTGACAAAGTCAAGCGCCTTCGCAATCGTTTGCGGTATAAGCGGCTACGATGGCAAGTGAAAAATGCCAAGGACGATTTTGAATAGAGAACGAAAAATCCTCATCAGTGCCTGCTTGATCGGTGAAAATGTCAAGTATGATGGTAGCAATAATGCTTTACATGTAAAGATTATTGAAGCATGGAAAGAGCAGGGAATTTTGATTCCTCTGTGCCCTGAGGTTTTGGGTGAATTGAGTGTTCCTAGACCTCCTTGTGAAGTCATTGAAGGAACAGACAAAGTCATCTGCAAAACAGGTGAAGATGTCAGTGTTGCGTTTGCCAAAGGGGCACGTGAGAGCTTGCGTATTGCCAAAGAAGCGGGTGTTCGCATGGCGATTTTAAAAGCCAGAAGTCCCTCATGTGGCAAAGATGTTATCTATGATGGTACCTTTACGCACACGCATGTCAACGATTCTGGCATTACATGTAAACTTTTACAAGAGAATGGCATTACTGTTTTTAGCGAAGAGGAGCTCTTCTTAGCCGAAGCCTTTTGGAGGCAAAAAGGGTAAATCCCCCTTTTGCTTTTAGTGATTATGCGTTATGCAAAATAGTTTCGATGACTTCTTGCGTGTACACTTTTTGTACGCCTTGTCTTTGCGCCGCCAAAAAGACATTGGCTGCAATATCAGGGATGGCATCCACACTAATTCCCGCCTCTTTTAAACTTACGGGTGCGCCGATTTTAGCAAACCATTTTTTAAGTTCAACGATGCCTTCTTCCGCACTACTTTTCCCAAAAATCTTTTCAGCAAAACGTTTAAATTGTGCAGGATTTTGTGTGTGAAACCATGTCATCCACGCAGGAATCACAATCGCTAAACCCGCACCATGCGCAATGTTAAATAGTGCTGAGAGTGAGTGCTCGATCATATGATTGGGGAAGACGGAAGGATTGGTGCCCGCTGTTGTCATGCCATTGAGCGCTTGCGTTGCCGCCCAGGTAAACTCAGCCCTTGCATTGTAGTCTTCAGGATTTTGAAGCAGAATTTCGGCGGTTTCCATGACAGTTTGAATGATGCCCTCCACCATACGTGATTGAAAATGAGGCTGAATGGGTGCTGTCAAATAGCCCTCAATCACATGCGCAATGATGTCAACCGCAGAATAGGCAAGGTAATTTTTAGGGACACTTTTGGTGAGCTCTGGGTTAAGAATGGAGAGTCTTGGATAGACATGAATGGAGGCGATATTGTACTTTTGCTGAATAGTATCATTGGTGACAACCGCAAAACCGTTCATTTCACTTCCCGTTGCCGCTAAGGTCATGATGGCATACACAGGGAGTGCTTTTTCAATGACGGATTTACCAATAAAAAAGTCCCAAACATCACTGTTATATAAAGCGCCTACAGCGATACTTTTAGCACTGTCTAAAACAGAGCCTCCACCGATAGCCAGTACAGCTTGGACATTTTCTTTTTTAGCAATGGCAATGCCTTCATGCACTTTGGAAAGGATTGGGTTACTCACGATGCCTGAGAGCTCCACCCAATCGATACCTTTTTCTTTCAAACTGGTCGTTACTTTTTCGTAGAGTCCATCGCTTTTAATGCGCTCGCTACCGTAGCAGAGCAAAATCTTTGTAATGTTGTCGTTGGCAAGAGCTGTGCCAATAAGCTTCTCTTTGCCTTTCCCAAATTCAATTTTTGTTGGGTTCTGGTAGGTAAAATCAACCATACGTTCTCCTTTTATTTGTAGTATTTATTATAGAGCGAAAGAGAGAAAATGCGATAGAACATTTTCGTAGAATTCTTGCCTAATCCTACACAAAATCTTTACATGTAAAACCTAAAGTCGTGTTATCTCCGTGCAATCAGGGAGATGTTTAAGAGACTCTTCAAAACTTCTGTACGTTTGCAAGGCAGTGATGACGATGCTCAAAGGCTCACTCAGTATCTCTTGGAAGTCGATTTCATGGGTTGCTTTGACTTTAAAGGCGAGTTGCTCAAGTGGCGGAGAAAACTCTGCATTGACCCCTTCTTTATTGCCTCTGGCATCAACGCGGTACCAGCCAAAGTCTTTCAGATACATAGCATTGAGTCCATGCAGTGTGTAAGGCTCGCCTCCATTGTCCAAAAGGCTGAGTCTTTGGTAGCAAAAGCCTGTAGGAATACCATTGGCACGACACAAAGCTGCTAAGAGGTGGCTTTTGGCATAGCACCATCCTGTTTGAAAAGCTAAGACATCACTGGCTTTACATGTAATGGTGGCATCTTTATGATCGCCTGTATGACGGATGTTGTCTCGCACAAAGGTAAAACAGTTTTTGGCAATCTCAACATCGCTTTTAGCATCTCCTTTTAACTCTTTTGCTTTCGCTAAAATTGAAGGGTGCTCAAAATCAATGACGAATGAGTTTTGAAGGTAAGCGTTCAGCGTCTCTGCTATCATGAGATTCCTTTAGCGA
Source organism: Sulfurospirillum sp. (assembly GCA_036171535.1). Taxonomy (GTDB): domain Bacteria; phylum Campylobacterota; class Campylobacteria; order Campylobacterales; family Sulfurospirillaceae; genus Sulfurospirillum. Next base: position 5,953 of record JAVHRG010000263.1, read on the forward strand.
TTGGCTAAAAAAGCCAATTCTGGCGAAGTCATTGTCGGGGCAAACTCCGTGATCTCATAGGCTGCCACATCATGAATGTAAAAAGGGTCACACGCAATGACTGCTTCAATCTCCGCTCTGTTGGCGGCAAGGGCTAAAATAATGCCACCATTGCGAGGATTTTTACGTCCTGAAGCTAGAAAAACACCTTTGGCGTAATGCATTTTAAGAAACTCGATATGCGCACTTAAATGCTTGTCGACCTCTTCGAGGGATTTGTGGTAGGTTAAAGCAATAATAAACATCAAAACTCCTGCTATGAATTGCGGATAAAAGATTGCATTTTTTTAGAAAGTGAGTTAAAAACAAGATCGTACGAGTCATCGATCCACTCAAAAATCAAAGTCTCATCTATGTCGCCTTCGCAGATCACCGTATTCCAATGGCGTTTGTTCATATGGTACCCTGCAATGACATTTTCATACATTTCTCTGAGTTCTCTTGCATAGTAAGGATCGCATTTGAGATTGATGCGGGGAGAATTGCTCGCTTCATCAATCAGTGCAAAAATCTTATTGCCGACTTTATAAACGGCAGTCGTGTTATCGAAGGGGTACTCTTTAATTGCACCTATGTGGCTAAGGCAGTAGTTATTGAGGATTTCAAAGGTCATTTTATTTGCACTCGCAACCATTTTCATGGTCATTCACCATACCACAGGCTTGCATAAATGCATAAATGGTGATTGTCCCTACAAATTTAAAGCCTCGTTTTTTGAGATTTTTGGTTATAGCGTCAGAAATAGGTGAGGACGTTGCGGCTGTTTTGTAATCAGGCACATCGTTGACAATCGCTTTACCCTTCACATAACCCCAAAAGTACGCATCGAGTGAGCCGAATTCTTGTGAAATGGCTTGAAATAGTTTGGCATTATGAATAATGGCTTCGATTTTGGGGCGACTTTTGATGACTTCGCCTTCACTTAAAATGCGCTCAACATCCATTTCACTCAAATGTGCCACTTTTTCAAGGACAAAACTGGCAAAGGCATTGCGGTAGCCTTCACGTTTTTTCAAAATTGTGAGCCAACTTAGCCCTGCAGATTGGGTTTCAAGGCAAAAAAGCTCAAAGAGAGCACGATCATCATGCAGAGGTTTTCCCCACTCTTCATCATGGTAGGCCACGTAAGTAGGGTCGCTTTGTTTTAACCAGCCACAGCGTGAAACGTTTTGTGTCATTGTTCTTCTCCTCAAAGAGGTATCATGCTAAAATTCTAGCAAAATAGAGTTAACGAACAGGAAATGCAGATGTCTGTCCATGTGCTTGAATACATTAAAAAAAATTATAAAGATCATGCGATTGAAGCCAATGGCGTGGTAATAGCGCGTTATTTTGTGGTGGAAGATCACTATAAAGCTGAAGCGTATATGGAGCAAAATCTTCTCAACATTATCTTAGAGGGCAAAAAAATGCTTCATACGAAAAATGGTGATGTTGAGGTCAAAGCGGGTGAGGCATTTTTTTTATCACGAGGTGAATACGTCATGAGCGAAGTATGTGAAGGTGGAAATTATGCGTGTTTGCTCATCTTTTTTGATGAAAAAGTCATTGGAAATTGGTTATCCCCCATCTTAGAGAAAATACCTTTACATGTAAAGATGCTCAATCCTTCCCAAGAGCCTTTTTGCAAGATAGAACTGACTCCAATCATGAAAAGCACAGCGCTTTCCCTTTTACCCTTTATCGAGCAAAAACCAGCATTCGTTGACACGATTTTGGTACTTAAATTGCAAGAGCTTTTACTGTTGCTTTTGGGCTCAAAAGAGGGGGCAAAACTTATATCTTACTTTCAAACATTGCTTCCACGCGGTATTGATCTTGGGGTGTTTATGGAGGAAAATTTTATGCAAAACTGGACTCTATCGGAGTTCGCAAAACGCAGTGGCAGAAGTTTGAGTGCATTCAAAACAGAGTTTACATCGCAATTAAAGAATACTCCCATGAAATGGATTCTTGAAAAGAGGGTAGAACGCGCTCATTTTCTCATTGAAAAAGGTGGACTTAGCATTGGTGAAGCGGCATTTAGGGCAGGTTTTAAGAGTCAATCGCATTTTACGCGTCTTTTTAAGGCACGCCATGCACTTAGCCCTAAAAACTTCACAGGCAAAAAGTTAAATCTTACAGACTAACATCATAAGCCTTTTTACATGTAAAATGATCCTTAAAATTTTAGATCAAAGGATCATAATGAAGATAATACATGGGATAGCCACATTGATGGTGGCAGGAAGTATGCTTTTTGCTGGTGAGTTTACCCTTTACAGTAACGATCTTGCGGGGCAGCTCACAAAAACAGAGGAAGCTTCAAGTTTTGGATGCGATGGCGCCAATATCTCACCAGAACTGCATTGGAGCAATGCACCTAAAGGTACAAAGAGTTTTGCTGTAACGGTTTATGACCCCGATGCTCCAACGGGAAGTGGCTGGTGGCATTGGGTTGTTTTTAACATTCCATCATCCATTAATGCCCTGCCGACGGATTTTGGCAATGTCAGCAAACCCGCGACTATTGCGGCTATTCAAAGTATCACCGATTATGGTAAAACAGGATTTGGTGGAGCGTGTCCCCCTAAAGGCGATAAAGCGCATCGTTATATTTTTACCGTGTATGCCCTTAGTGTGGATAAACTAGGCCTTGATGAAAAAGCTTCTCCCGCACTCGTCGGATTTATGCTAAATGCCAATACCATTGCAAAAGCAACACTGGTTTCATACTATCAACGGTAAAATCTGAAAGGGGAAAAGTATAAAAGAGAGAAAAAAACTCTTATTAACTTTTTATTTACAAAAGATTAACAGAGCATTTAAACAACTTCCCTATACTTTCACTACCAAGACAATTACCTCCTTTTTGTGTATCACTTAACAACTTTAAAAATCAGCTTCCAGATTGCCCGGTCTGGAAGCTTTTTTTATTTTAACACGCAAAAAAAGCAAAGCTCTTTTTACTACGTTAGCCACTGAGGCACTAGAGTTTGACGACCATGTTGTCAGAATATTTTTCTTCACTATGTTATAATCCCTTCATGAAAACACTTTTACTCATTCTTTTTTTCTTTACATGTAATGTGACTGCCAGTACGCTACATCTTGCTATTTCAGCAAACCCTAGCCGTCTCAATCCTATTATCTCAACCGATAAAACAAGCTCTGATGTCGCGCAGTGGATTTTTAATGGACTCATTAAGTACGATAAAGATGCAAATATTATTCCAGATCTTGCACAAAGTTATCATTTTGTGGACGATACAACACTGATTTTTGAGCTTAAAAAAGATGTCACGTGGAGTGATGGCGTACCTTTTACAGCTAAAGATGTGCTATTTACCTACGAGACGATCATCTCTCCAAAAATATTTACACCTTACTCTTCAGATTTTATGCACATTTTACATGTAAAGATGTTGGATGAGTTTACCGTTGAAGTGAAATACAAATACCCCTATTTTAAAGCGTTAGAAGTCTGGATGATGGAGATATTGCCAGAACATCTGCTCAAAAATGAAGCGGATTTGATGACCAGTAAATTCAATCAAGCGCCCATTGGTACAGGACCTTATACGTTGAGTCAGTTTAACATCTCAAAAGACATCGTTTTAATGGCAAATCCAAGCTATTTTATTCATAAACCTAACCTTGATACGATGGTATTTCACTATCTACCTGATCCTTCTTCTGAATTTCTGATGCTCAAATCCTATCAACTTGATGTTGGTACGCTCACACCTTTGCAATTAGAGCGTCAAATTGATGAGGATTTTCGAAAACATTACAGCATTAATGAAGACATTGCCCATATTTTTTCGTATATGGGATTTAATTTAAAATCTGAGAAATTTAAAGACCCTAGAGTGCGTGAAGCGCTCTCATTAGCCATTGATCGTCAAGAGCTCGTCGATATTCTCTATTTTGGTCATGGGAAAGTGTGTACAGGACCTTTTTTACCAGGAACGGGAGCTTTTAATGAAGCAGTCCATGCACCAAAACCTGATATTGCAAAAGCAAAAGCGCTTCTCAAAGAGGCAGGGTATGATGAGACACATCCCTTTGAGTTTGAACTGAGTACCAGTGCCAATGGCAGTGGTAGTTACTCCGCACAAATTCTTCAGCATCAGTTAAAAAAAGCAGGTGTGGTGATGAAGCTTCGCATCATGGAGTGGCAAGCGTTTTTAAATACCGTGATTACGCCACGTCATTTTGAAGCCGTTTTGATGGGATGGTCATTAGCACTTAAACCCGATGCTTACAGCATTTGGCATAGTGAATCCATGCGCAAAGGTGGGTTCAATTTTATAGGCTATGAAAATGCTGAAGTTGATCAACTCATTAAACAAGCGGAACAAATTGTTGATCAAGAAAAATTTGATGCACTCTATCGAGAAATTTTTGCAAAAATCGTTGCAGATAATCCTTATCTTTTTTTAGTGATTCCCAATTCTATTACGGTAGTCAATAAAGAGATCACACCTGTCTCAACCTCTATAATAGGGGTTATGCACAACACCATTGATTGGATTAAACCATAAATTTAAGATTTTTTGTCAAAATTTGTGTTATAATTCGTGTCTTCACACATTAAATCTTAGAAATATTAGTTTAAAGGAATAAAAATGAGAAAAACGTTGTTTTCATTAGCAGCATTAGCATCTTTGGCATTTGCAGCACCAACTGCATACAATTACGAGATAACACCAACAATCGGTGGTGTTTTACCAGAGGGTAATCTTGATCTTAAAAGTCAATTGACGTATGGTTTAAGATTTGGTATCAACCTTGACAATACTATTATTAATCAAGTTGAACTTGGTTATGACAGATCTGACAATGTTGATTATAAAGCGGGTAGAACAGATAGTACAGATTTTAACCGTTACTACGCTAACTTAGTAAAAGAGTACAAAATTACTCCAGAAGCTGCATTGTATGCTTTAGTGGGTCTTGGTTATGAAGAAGTAACAAATTCACAACTTGAAAACAGAGACAGTATGTTCGCACAATACGGTGGTGGTGTAAAATATTGGGTAACTGATAATTTTGCACTTAAAGCTGAAGTTCGTCATGCCATTAAATTCCAAGGTGGCGATAACAACATGTTCTATAG
>JAVHRG010000264.1:0-6692 GCA_036171535.1 Sulfurospirillum sp.
TGTTTTTAAGCACCCCAGCCGTTTTAAGCGCATAGGGCGCGGCGCAAATAGCGGCAATCGCTTTACCTTTAGCATCAAATGCTTTTAGGAGTGCCTGCACGTTTTGATCTGCCGCTAAATTCGTTGCTCCGGGGAGCCCGCCAGGAAGGGCTATCATATCAAAATCGTTTCCATCTAACTCTTTTAAAAGTGCGTCTGTGACGATGGTAACACCATGTGCCCCTTTTACATGTAAAGATTCTAAGCCTGCCATCACAACCTCAATACCTGCTCGTCTTAAAATATCGACAATACTCAAGGCTTCGATCTCTTCAAACCCTTCAGCCAAAGGGACAATCACTTTTTTGCTCATTTTGAACTCCTTGTTTTAAACTTTAAAATAGTGCAACTGGTCGTTGAGTTTTTGCGTCACACTGTGTAGATGTTCTGCCGCGGAAGCAATCTCTTCGATGTCTCTTGCATTACTTGACGTAATATGGTTGATCTCATTAATTTCATCGACAATGGTTTTGATCTCGATGCCGGTCTCTTCGGAAGTATGGGTGGCTAAAGCGACAATTTTAATTGCATGGTCCATGAGTACCACCGATGTGTCTATCTTATGGGACACTTCTGCTGATTGTGTGACAAGACCTTCAAACAGTGTTGCATTTTGTTCTATCTGCAAGGCAGCATTGACAATCGCTTGAACAATCACACTGACCGTTGCATGGATTTCAACTAAACTTTTTTGGGTTCGCTCAGCTAATTTACGCACCTCATCCGCCACAACCGCAAATCCCCTACCATGTTCACCTGCACGTGCCGCTTCGATAGCAGCATTGAGTGCCAATAAGTTAGTCTGATCGGCAATATCGCTAATCACACCTAAAATTCCTTTGACATTCTCGGCATCTTGCGAAAGTGTGACCATTTTGGTTTGCAATTCACTTTCAACAACACCTGTTTGCTCAATTCTTTCAATTAAAACTGTAAAAATTTGATTGGCTTCCGTAAGTGCCTCGTTGGTTTGGATAATTTCAACTTGTGCCTTTTTGGAATTATCCACAGATCCATCAATTTTATCACGCGCTTGATTACCCGTTTGAGTGGTGCGCGCCACGATGTGGCTCTCTTCTTCTGCACGTTTACCGATGTTATTGGATGTGGTCGAGAGTTCATGCGACACAGCAGCATTCTCATCACTGGCATGAATCGCACCGATAACAATCTTTCGCAACCGCTCCATAAAGGCATTCAGGGCATCAACAATCTCTTTGAGCTCATCATTGTAAGGCGTACTATAACGAAGGGTTAGGTCGCGTTCATTGGCGACGATTGCTTTGGTTAATGCACGTAATGGAATTAAAACACTGCGTATAATCAAGAAAATAAGACTTAATACAATGCCCACAATCGTTCCACCGACAATGACGTAAATCACGGTTGTTTTACGAATACTTTCATCAATTTCAGTGTCGAGTGTTTGGGTGGATTGCGCCACAAGTGTTTCAGTTTGGTGTACCGTATCACGAAGTTTTCCATTCAGGCCACTCTTCTCATCCAAACCCAATACTTCATAGGCCTTCACAAATTCAGTAAAACTTTGACGATACGTTTCGAGAAGTTTAATAGAAAAAGCAAGCTCGTCATGACTGCGTGCATACTCAAGTGCCTTTTCATAATTAACACGGTGCTCTTCTGCATATTTTGGAGACAACCTGAGCATAAAATCTTTTTCATTACGACGCAACGTCAGCATCAGCGTTTGCATTTTGTAATCTTTAAGATCTTTAAAACCACTCTCCGCTTCATGGATTGCTTGACGCATTTGTCCTTCAAGCCCCGCTTCAGGACTAAGACCTATTCTCTTTTTTTGAGCGGCTACTTCATTAAAAATACGTACATAGTTAGTGATAACTTCTTGCAACTGCTTAAGATTGCTTGTATTAATGCCGTTTTCATCTGCTTTTTGAGTAATAATTTTTAAACGTTCCAAAAGTTTTGTAGATGATTCTAACAGTGCTTTTTCATACGTGACATTATGGCGCATCAAAAAGTCTTTTTCATGTTTGCGAAGCGTCAAAATATCTTCTTTAAGCGAAGAGATATTCTCACGAAGATTTAAAAGGACTTTTTCTTTATCATGAAAAAATTTTGCCGTTGTATGAATGGCGGTAAGCCCCAATAAAACGACACATGCTAGTAAAATATTACGCGCTTTAATGGAGAGATTCGTAAACATGGTGGAACTCCTAACGATTGAGTTGGAGTTATTATAACACGAAAGGAGAGAAGAAAGAGAGAAACATAGCGCAGTGATCCACGCTATGCTGTTTACATGTAAAGCTATTTTACTTTTTCTAAATACTCACCACGAACCGTGTCAACTTTGATGATATCGCCTTCGACCACATGAAAAGGTACTTGAACGACTGCACCACTCTCTAGGACTGCAGGTTTTTTACCACCTTGAGTATCACCTTTGAAGTTAGGCGGAGTTTCTACAATTTTGAGTTGAACAAATTGAGGTGCTTCAACGCTGATTGGTTTACCATTGTGGTAAAGCATATCAACATTCATACCATCAATAATCCAATCCGCTGCTTCACCTACTTGGTCGTGTGATAATGCAATTTGCTCATACGACACACTGTCCATAAATTGTAAAAATTCACCATCGTCGTATAAAAATTGCATGATTTTATCTTCAAGCTGAGGCGTTTCACATTTATCCCCGGCATGGAATGTTTTTTCAATCACTTTTCCATCCATAAATGATTTGATTTTACAACGTACAAATGCCGCACCTTTGCCCGGTTTAACATGTTGATATTCTACGATTTTATAAGGTGTACCGTTTAATTCGATCTTTAACCCTTTTTTTAAGTCGCCCATTCCTATAGAGGCCATACATTCTCCTAAATTTAGTTTTCATCATTATAGCGAAAAAAGTTGCGACTACAAAATGACTTATTTTTATACAATATATTGTATATTTAAATCAACATAAACGATGTATTTAACAATATTAAAGATATAATATTCATTATAAAGTTCTAAATATAAATTAATTAGTATATTTAATACATTTTAATTTATGTTTAATACATTTTTTTGTACTATAATCCGATGAAAACAAGCGATATCATCAATCTTTTGCATAATGCCATTGAAGCCGAAAATATGGGGAAGAAAATTTCTCAAAAAAAGATGGCAGAAACTTTTGGAATATCCATGCGCACCTATCAAGAGTGGAGACTCGGAAGTAGTGCTCCTATGGGCATTCCAGTGGTTTTTAATATGTTGGGGATGTTAAAAGATGAAGATATCGTGAGATTGGTACGTAAGATAAACGACGGGCAAAAAGGAACGGTATGACAAACTTATCTGTAAGTGAGAAATTGGCGTTAGAAGAAGTATTTGAATGTTTAAAAAATGAGAATTGCCGCAAAATTAGCATTATGAACAAACGTATTTTTGCTTTTCGCATGATGCGCTTATTGGTTTTAACCCGCAGAAAATTTTTACATGTAAAACGATAAGTCTCCTTATGCTTTACATGTAAATGTCTTTAGATTGCTTTCGTACTACTCATCAGCACAGGAACAACGATTAACGATACAATAACTGCCGCAATTGTTCCAAAGATCAACGCAACACCCAGCCCACCAAAAATAGGATCGGTTGCAAGCAATGTACTTGCTAAAATAATCGCCGCTGCCGTAAGAACAATAGGTTTTGCTCTGGTAGCACTCGCTTTAGCAATCGCCTCTTTCTTCTCCATCCCCTGAGTGATTAATGTCTTGGTAAAATCAATCAATAACAGTGCATTTCTGGAGCTAATACCCATCAATGAAATAAAACCAATCAGTGAAGTTGCCGTGAGAAAAAAGGTCGTTGGTGTAAACAGATCCATAATCCAATGCCCAACGATCACCCCAATGATGGAGAGGAAACTCCCTAAAAGTACAATACCAGAGAGTGCAAAGCTTTTATAGTAAACCACCATTAATAAAAAAATCAGAACAAGCGCTGCAATGAAAGCGCCGCCAAGATCTCGAAACGTATCCATCGTTACTTTCATTTCGCCATCCCAAACAAGATTAAATACCTCTCCACTCTTTTTGTCTTTGAGTGTTAAATCAAAGAGATGGCTTCGGCTAATCTCAAACTCATCTTTCAAAGCATCTTGAATACGACTGCGCGCATCTAAAAGAGGATAGACTTGAGAAACCAAATCTGCTTCGGCAACAATACTCACCATTGTCTGCAAATTTTTGGACATAATGGTTGGCGATGACTTCACTTTTTCGATATGCACTACTTCAGAGAGTGGCACCATCATACCTTGTGTATTCATCAGCTTTAATGCGCTTAGTTTGGCACTTAACTCCTCTTTAGAGGCATGAGGAAGGGACTTAGAAGATTCACTCAAGACGACGTAAAGTGGAATCTGAGAAGGAGAATTTTCACTGTTTTTGTGGGCAACATGTACCCCTTCAAAGCTCAAATACAACAACTCATTAATCTGTGCAAGACTTAAATGCGAACGGATCACTTTTTCTTTATCGGGCACAAGACTATACTTATCAAAGAGTGTATCTGCGAGCATATCAACATCTACTAGGTCTTTCGTTTGAGCCAATATCTGTTTAATTCTTTGTCCAAGCACATTTAACGCTGATGCATTATCGCCATACAGTTCGACGACCAGTGCTGCCATTGTAGGAGGACCGGCAGGTTGTTCCACCATTTTGATTGAGGTCTGAGCAATCAACGTTTCACAGCTTTTTTGGATCATGGGACGTAAGCGATGCACCATCGCAAAAGAACGCTCATCCCGCTGATGCAAATCACTGAGATTGACCACGATTTCACTCACGTATTCGCCACTCTTCAGCCCAGAGCCTTTTACCAATCCTGCGTAATCCAAAGGAGAACCCATGCCATTAAAAACTTCAATATTCTCAACTTCTTTTTCTTTTTGTAAAATGCCAACCACACATGCGTTCACAGCATTTGTCTCTTGATAAGAGCTTCCATTGGGAAGATCAATATAGATCGAAAATGTGTTGGTACTTTTACCCGGCAACATTTTGGCTAAAACAATTTTCGTGGGAAACATCATTACTGCCGCTAAAAAGGCTAGGAGCGTGAAAAGTAAAACCAGCTTTTTTTTACGTTCATCTACCAAAACAGAGTGAATAAATTGCTCAAATTTCTGCATCATTCTCTCCTTTGGTATGCGTTGGTTTTTTTAAGAATTTCTTGGCTAGAAATGGCGTAAAGATATAGGCGATCAAAAGCGAAGCCAGCATTGCAACGGGCACATTAAGCGGTATCGGTTTCATAAATTCGCCCATCATTTGCCCTACGAATGCCATTGGAACCATTGTTAAAATAATCGCTATTGTCGCCAAGTTAGTAGGAGCCCCGATCTCATCGGTCGCTTCAATGAGCAATTCATCCATCTCTTTATCATGAGCATCTTTACTGTGCAGATGACGATGAATATTTTCGATGACAACAATAGCATCATCGACCAAAAGCCCAAGGCTCAGCAAAAAGGCAAACAAGGTGATACGGTTAATCGTTTGACCGCTCATATACGCGATAAAAATGGTAATCGCCAAAATAGCAGGGACGGTGAGCGTCACAATGAGCCCTTCTCTCCAACCTAAAATAAAAATCAGTAAAAGCGCGATAATAACAATGGAGATAAGCAGGTGAAAGACCAGTTCATTTACTGCTTCATTGGCACGTTCGCCATAATTTCGTGTCACACTATATCCAATACCCTCTTTTGCCAATGCCGCTTTGTTCGCTTCAAGTCGTTTCACAACATCATCAGCAATGACCACGGCATTGGAACCTTTAAGTTTGGAAACACTCAGCGTGACTTGATCTTGAAGTGGTGTGAAACCCTCACCTTGCTTGTAACTGATTTGCGCACTCTTTTTGTTCTGAATGTCATCGCCTAAATGAATGGTGGCAATATCTTTCAGATACACCACAGAGCCGCCATAATTGGCAATGATCAGATTTTGAATATCTTTGATATTTTCCAATGCATTTTTAACACCAAAAACGACCAGCTTTCCCTCTTGCGTACGATTTTTTACTTCAGGAGAAGAAGCAGTGAGTGATTTTAAGGAGGCAGTTATTTGATCTAACGAGAGATGATACCCCGCAAGACGAGAGAGGTCAATCTCAATATTAAACTGTTCTTTATGCTCCCCTTTGATCTCTGTTTTTGCAACATTCGGTACATTGCCAAGTGAATTGCGAAACGCATCAACACGCTTATAGAGTGCAACATTATCCACATTCTGAGCTGTTTTAGCGTAAAAAGCAATTGAGAGGATTGGGATATCAATGTCAATGTCAAAAGGTCGGACAAGCGGTGTTGTCGCACCTTCAGGCATTTGATCCATATTTTGCATTACTTTATCGTAGAGCTTGAGATTCGAAGCTTCACGGTTTTCTCCAATGTAATACATGACATTCACAATGCCCACATTATCGCTTGCAACTCCGTAAATATGCTCCACACCCTTAATCTCTTTAATGCGTCTCTCAAGTGGACGGACAACCATCTGTTCAATTTCAGCAGCACTAGCTCCGGGCATAGAGACAATGACTACGCCACCGCTAATCGAAATCTGAGGATCTTCTTCCCGAGGCATTAAAGAGAGCGCTACGACCCCTAA
>JAVHRG010000264.1:6792-11075 GCA_036171535.1 Sulfurospirillum sp.
AATAAACGTTGATAACGCTCTAAATTGAGTTTGGAATTAGCATATTGATTTTCAACCGTTGATAACGAAAGCTCTGCTTGTGCGATAGCAAGGTCGCTTTGCTCTAGTGCCGTATCGACCTCTTTAGAGTCAATGCTGTACAACAGTGTCCCCTTTTTAACCACATCACCTTCATTAACGTTCACACTCTTGATATAGCCCATATAACGGCTAGAGAGACTCTTTTGATTTTCAGATATAACGCTACCACTGAGGGTTAGGCTTGTTGCATGAAGTGACATACTCATCATAAAACAGAGTAGAACACTCTTTACATGTAAAGATTTCACTGTATTTCCTTACTGGCTAGTTTTTGAAGCTCAAAGATCTTTTCGTTGCGTGCATTTTGCACCTCTTTCAGTCTGAGCACTTTGGTCAACTCTTCGGATTGTTTCATGAGAACCTCGTTGATTGAAGTAATTTTTTCAGCATATCTTCCCGCATAATTTTCATAAATTAGATGTGCTAATTCCACCTCTTTTTTTAAACTCTGTATTTCATATTCATGACTTTGAATTTGCGTTTGAATTTGCTTGAACGATAAGGCAATACTATTTTTGGCTAACTGTAGTTGTTGGGAAGCTTTGAGGTGCTCCACTCGTGCTTTTTCCAAATTATTTTTATCCGTTCCACCATTAAAAATATTTAATTTAATTTGCAAACCTACCGTGTAAGCATCATTTTTAGAAAAATCGTTCATCAGTTTTTCATCGCTGCTGCCATAATTGGCAAAAGCTCCCACTTGAGGTAAAAAAGCGCTCTCTTGCATAGCGATATTCATCTTGGAAATTTCCACACCCTGTGCTGCTTTTTTAATATCAAGATTATCATTCAATACACGTTCATCCGAACTCAAAAGCGTTTCAGCCTCTTCGTAATTTCCTTGAATTGCAGTTACAGGCTCACCCACTAAATAAGAGATAAAGTAGTATAACAGTGTTCTATTGGCTTCTGCTTGTTTAATGAGACGTTCAACATCCGCTTGTTTGCTTTGTACTTCTAAAAGATCGACCTTTTTAACGTAGCCTTCTTGCATCATCGCTTCGGTCGTTGCTGCTAATTTTGCGGTATTGGTAGCAATAATTTTCAGATTATAAAGATAGTTATCTAAAAGAGAAATAGCGAAAAAACTCTTTTTAAGTTCATAGATTTTTTCAAGAGTTAAGGCTTCACGATCGAGTGTACTCATCTCTTGAAGGGCTTTGGTGATCTTGCCATATTGTTCTATTTTGCCACCGGTGTAAATAGGTAGTGTGTATTCGATTTTGGTTTGAAAATGGTTACGATCTGTTGGGTTGTTAAGATCATTGGGGGCTAACATGTAGTTACTGCCACTAAATTGCTTAAAGCCAAAATCTGCAAAAGTTGCTTGACGAGATTGAAGTTTGTACCCAAAAATATTCAGTGCATCGTTACTACGAAGTGCCGCTTGAGAAAGATCCACACTTCCATAGTTTTGTCCAACTACCGCTTGATGTTCTAATGTTTTGATTTGCTCATCAAATTTTGCAATCGCAATTTCTTGGTTATTGGCTTTTACTTTCGTAATGGCATTCTCTAAACTCAACCTATCTTGCGCAAAGCAGATGTTCAAAGCGATTAAAGCTAAAAAAAATATTTTCATGCAAAACCCTACCCTTATTTCATTCATAAGAACAATATTATCAAATTTATAATATTTGTTTATTTATCAAAAAAAACTAAGCACAATGTTTTAGCAAAAGATAATAAAATTTTACTTTTTAAAGTAGATATAGAAGCCTATAGGATTGAGTATTGTTGAAGATAAGTTAACTTTATTTAAACAAAAAATAGAAGAAAAGAAGAAACATGTAGTAGACATGCTCCTTCTCCAAATGATCAAGATAGATTATAAAACAGCGTATTCAACCCAAACACATGTTTCAAGATGATTGAGTTCTGCAATGATTTTTTTATCAATATCTGTATCAACCAAGATAACAGCCATTGCAAATTTATTGGCACCACGACCCAATCTAAAGTCCGAAATATTAATATTCTCTTTGGCTAAGGTAGAAGCAATATGCGCAATAACACCGGGAACATCGTGGTTTTTAAAGATAATCATTTTGCCTTTTGGCTTAAAGTCAAACTTAAATCCATTAATACCTACAATACGTTGTTCGTTTTCACCAAAAACCGTTCCACTAATACTGACAACATCTTTATCGGTTGTTAAAATTAATGTCGCTTGATTTTTATAACCACTGGTGTTATTGGTGACTTCAAATTTGGTTTCGATATTTTTTTCTTTAGCAACAAACCCAGCATTGACATAATTGATTTTATTTTCATTGGCTTCTTTAAGAGAACCCACAATTCCAAAGGTAAGAAGTGATTTGGCGTAAGCACCAATGTCACCTTCTAACTCAAGCTTAACGGACTTGATTGCGGAACGATTAAGCTGTGCTGCCAAGAAACCCATCTTTTGAACAAGCTCTAAATACGGTTCAATAAAAGCAGGTATATCTTCTGCTTTTATTGGCAAATTAAGCGCATTGGGATAACTAATACCACGCGCTGCACTAATCGCATTTTCTGCTGCTTGGATTGCAATTTTTTCTTGAGACTCTAGCGTATTAGCACCCAAGTGAGGTGTAACACAGATGTGTTCAAGGTCTAAAAGAGGATGATTGGTTGCTGGTTCTTTTGAGAAAACATCAATACCTGCAAAGGCGATTTTCCCACTTTTAATACCCTCAAACAAGGCTTCTTCGTTGTACAAGCCACCACGTGCACAGTTGATAAGGCGTACACCATCTTTCATCTTTGCAATCTCATCGTGAGAGATGATATTAATGGTCTCTTTGTTTTTTGGCGTATGAATCGTAATAAAATCACAGCTCAAGATGTCATCAAAATTTTCAGTATAGGTCATGCCAAGGTCGGTCACTTTTGAAGCAGAAATATAGGGGTCATAGGCAATCACTTCCATGCCAAATGCTTTAGCACGAATACCAACACGGCTACCAATATTACCAAAACCAATAATACCGAGACGTTTTTCACATAACTCAACACCATACCATTTCTCACGATTCCACACCCGCTCAATTTTAAGGTGATTATTGGCATTGACAAAGCTACGTGCAGTTCCCAAAAGGTGTGCCATAGTAAGTTCTACGGCTGCAATGGTATTGGCCGTTGGTACGTTCATGGCAATGATACCACGTCTACTGCAACCATCTTGATCCACATTATCAACACCCACGCCTGCTCTAACAATCGCTTTTAAATTTGTTGCTGCATTTAAAAATTTTTCATCAACATCAGTAGAGCTACGCGTAATGGCAACATCACAATCACCGATTATTTTTAAAAGCTCATCTTTAGGCAAACGCACAGCGTCAATAACTTCAATGTCCTTCTCAGCACGTAAGATTTGAAAACCTTTTTCGTGGATTGCATCGCATACAATGATTTTTTTCTGTTTCATAACCAAACCTCGACAATTTTTGATTTTATATCGTATTTTTCAAGTTCAAGAACAACTTGGTTTAGCTGTTTTTCACTTTTTTCTTCTATATAAATGAGAGGAACTTTATCTTCCTTTACCACCATATAGGGTAGGTGCAAAGCGGTGAGTGTCTGGATAATACAAAAAAGTGAGTAGCGATCCACTCGATCAATCACCAAGCGAAACGACTTCAACTTACCCCCACTACCGCTTTTTTGCCCAAACGAATCAATCTGCATAAAGAGTTCATTCACAGGAAATACAAACTCCCTCGCATCTTTATGTGCCATCTCTTCGATCCAAACTGTTTCCGATGTTTTTTGCTTGATTTCTTGCTTTTTCGGAGATTCGTACTTGGCAACCTCTACATTAACATCCACACTTTGATGAAGAAGTTTATAGAGAAAAAATCCTACACCTACAAAGAGGAGTAAAAAAACTGCGCCAAGTACTTTTTTTTGCATCGATTATTTCAGTTGATCTTTTAAAATATCTCCGAGCGTCATTTTCTCTTCTTTATTGATCTCTTTAAGCGCTTCTCTCTCTTTCAATTTTGAAAGACGTCTTACAGAAAGACGGATACGGTTTTTTTTGTCATCAATAAAGGTGATTGCTGCTTCAATTTCATCACCAATTTTCAAATCTGCTTCATTCACTTGACCCAAATCTTCTTTACGAATCAATGCGTCAACATTGTCCTCAAGTTCAACAAAAATACCGAATTCTTTAATATCTCTGATTTTACCATGAACAATGTCACCATTTT
>JAVHRG010000265.1:0-2141 GCA_036171535.1 Sulfurospirillum sp.
GTCCAATAATCGCAATTTTATCTATCATCTTATTTTTATATTTCTTCTTTCATTCTCATATAGACAGGAAATCGTGGCTTTCCACCTTTGGTAAGTTCTTGAAATTTATAGGTAATTTTTGATCCAATAGGGGGAGGATTTTTACGTTCGCTTTCACTAAAACCTGAGCCAATATCAAACATGACACCCTCATCATTTTTACATGTAAGCGAACCAAAGCTGTTTTTGTACTTGCCTTCACCTTTGTGATGCTCCACCACTTCACACTCTGCATCTTGAAAACTCTTTACTTTCAGGCTATTAGGGTCACGTTTGGCAACGTATTTGGTATCAGGATTACGCACCACAACGCCCTCACCTCCACCTTTTTCAATCTCCGAAAGGAAGCTTTTGAGCTCTTCATTATCTTTACATGTAAACTGTTTTGCAATGCGAAGATAATCAGCTTGATTGAGTTTAAGATAATACTCTAACTTCACTAAACGCTGGATCAACCCACCATTCTCTGTTGGAACATCAAAGGCGTAAAAAGCAATATTTTTCCACCCATCATGGGGCTCTTTTTTCTTGACAATGGAGATAATAGTCTCAAAATCACCCCGTTTGCTCCAAAGCTCTCCATCCACAGCAAAAGGAGGAAACCCTTCTGTAAACCAAGCAGGCGCTGAGAGTTCAACACCCCCTCGTGAGATTAGTTTTTGTCCATCCCAATAGGCCCTGATGCCATCCATCTTTTCACTCATGAGCCACCCTGAAACATCTTGGCCATTCCATTCTTGCAAGAGCATCAATTCAGGCTTAGCGGCAAACATAATGCTTGCAAAAAGGAGCCAAGAGAGAAATAATCGCTTCATCTACACATTAGCCTTATATTTTTGCAGATACCAAACAATTGTTTTAAGAATCCCACTTTCAAAGTTCTCTTCCGCAGCCCAACCCAGTTTGGTCTCTATCTTGGTCGCATCAATGGCATAACGTCTGTCATGCCCTGCTCTATCTTCAACAAAACTGATCTGTTCTTTATACGATGACTCTTTGGGTTTAAGGCTATCCAGTATCTCACAAATCTTATACGCGATATAAAGGTTATCTCGCTCATTGCGTCCACCGATATTATAGGTCTCTCCAGAGATTCCTTCATGGAAGACCAAATCAATTCCTTTGCAATGATCTAAAACATAGAGCCAATCACGGATATTTTTACCATCGCCGTAAATAGGAATTTGTTGATTGGAAAGTGCTTTTCGTATGATGGTGGGAATCAGTTTTTCATCGTGTTGTTTAGGCCCATAGTTATTGGAACAATTGGTAATAACCGTATTCAACCCATAGGTATGATGATACGCTCGTACAATCATATCACTGCTTGCTTTACTGGCAGAATAAGGAGAGTTCGGTGCATACGATGTACTTTCTGTAAATAAGCCACTTTCTCCAAGTGTACCATACACTTCATCGGTAGAGATATGATGAAAACGGCATCCTTCATATCCCTCTTTCAGCATAAATGGTTTTTCCATCCACACTTTATAAGCCACATCAAGAAGTGTAAAGGTTCCATTGACATTGGTTTCGATAAACACACCTGGATTTTTAATGGAGTTATCCACATGTGACTCAGCCGCAAAGTGAATCACGCCTTCAATCGTGTATTTTTCAAACAAAGACTCTACCAGAGCCCTATCACAAATATCCCCTTGAACAAAGGTGTAATGCTCATTTCCATCTACTTCTTTGAGGTTATCTAAATTGCCGGCATAGGTTAAAAGATCCAAATTGATCAAATGATACTCTGAATACTTTTCCAAGAAATAAGGTACAAAGTTTGAGCCGATAAAGCCTGCGCAGCCGGTGACAAGAATGTACTTTTGACTCATTTAACCAACTCCTTCAAATACTCTCCATACCCATTTTTACTGAGAGGTTTTGCGATCTCTAAGACTTGCTCTTTTGTGATCCAGCCATAATTATAAGCGATCTCCTCCAAGCAAGCAATTTTGAAACTCTGTCGCTTTTCAATCGTTTGGACAAACATTCCAGCTTCCAGCAAACTATCATGCGTTCCGGTATCGAGCCAAGCAAAACCACGTCCTAAAACATCCACTTGCAGATCTCCACGCTTCAAATAGGCTTCGTTCACC
>JAVHRG010000266.1:0-10881 GCA_036171535.1 Sulfurospirillum sp.
CTGCTACAAAGGTCCAAGCACCTGGGATTTCACCTCCAACGGCAAGCCCTTGGCAGACACGAAGAATTAAAAGAAAAATGGGAGCAAAATAGCCAACAGCCGTATAGGTTGGCAAACAACCAATCAGTAATGTGGGAATTGCCATAAGAAGAATGCTCAGGGTAAACATACGTTTTCTACCCAGTAAATCGCCAAAATGTGCCATGACAATGCCACCAAAAGGGCGTGCTAGATAACCTGCCGCAAAGATACCAAATGTTTGAAGTTGGCTCATCCATATGGGCATATCAGCAGGGAAAAATAAGCTCCCAATGACTTTGGAAAAAAATACAAAAATAATAAAGTCATAAAACTCTAAGGCTCCACCAAAAGCGGAAAGCGAAAGCGTTTTATAGTCTTGAGCACTGAGCATTCGTTTATGCTTTGCCACAGTATGTTGCTGTACCATATTCTATCCTTGATTTTATAAAACGTGAAGTATAACGAAAATTCGTTTGACGCAATAGTCTTTACATGTAAAAAATTGTTTATAAAATAAGCATCGAAAGTGAAAAAGGGGAAGGTCGAATTTTTATTGCTACGCTAGTTTATACTCTATTACATGAATTCACCACAATAGGTGATGGACTGTTTTTTTCTACATGTAATTTAAGCATGAGTAGAAGGATCTGGTACATGTCTTTGTCATTGTGTTTAGCAACTGTTTTTAGCGTATCTTCATCATTTTCAACCGTGATATGGCTTTCCAAAAGTTTTTCTTTAATGAAAGCAATATCACAATGAAACAGTACGCACAGTGCTTGAAAGGATTGATGTTTGGTATTTTGAATCAGAAAGTCTATGGTGTCTTCATTGCGGATATGTTTGTTCAAAATGATGGCGATACATTCTTGCAAAAGTTTTCGAATCGTGCATCTTCGTAGCCAAGAATGTATGACTAAAAGCCCAATAATAATAAGTGCTGCTAGCTTATGCATCAGTAGATTGGAGGGGGTATACGAACCTAATACAAAAGCTATACCTGTGGTATAAAGAGTAATAAACATCACAATAATTGCTAGAATAATTACTACTTTAAGAACGGTTTCATTAAGGCGTGCAAACATAAAATTCCTTTAAAGGGTCAGGGCTAAACTTTTAATTTTTAGCATACATGTTATAATTCTAGCAAAAAAAGGTGGTAAATATGCCACGAAAATTACGCATTGAAAGCTTGGGATATCATCATGTCTATAACAGAGGGGTTGCTAAAAGCGCTGTCTTCGTAGATGAGCAGGACAAAGCAAAGTTTATAGAGCTGATGGCAAGCATTGCCAGAGAGCATAAGTTCAACATTCATGCATTTTGTTTGATGGACAATCACTATCATCTCTTGGTACAAAATTCACGTGAAAATCTATCCGCTAGTATGCGTCAACTTAATGCACAGTACGCAAGTTATTTCAATAAACGCCATTCCAGAGTAGGGCATTTATGGCAAGGGCGCTTTAAATCGTGGTATGTGCTAGATAGCAAATACCTCTTTTCACTTTTTAAATACATCGAATCCAATCCTGTAAAAGCCAAAATGACAAATACAATTGGTGAATATAGGTTCTGCGCAACGTATAGTATGATGAAAGATGCGGTACCACCTTTTTTACAGAACTCATTTGTATTACGTGACTACAATACTAAAGAGTTGTTTGATCTTTTAAGCATTCCACTAAGTGTTACTGAGCGCTCAAACATAGACATATTTCATAAAACAAAGTATAAGCAAGAAAATGGGAGCGTTGTGCTTTTGCACAAAGAAGAACTCACACATTACTTTTTACATGTAAAGAATAAAGAGCAACGAAATGAATCAATCAAAAAAGCGTATGAAGATGGCTATAGTAAAAGTGAGGTAGCAAGACATCTCTCTCTAAGCGTTGCAGGAGTCAGTAAAATCCTCAAAAGTTAAAAGTTTAGCCCTGACCCCTATTGAAACCAAAGGAAAACTAAAGTACAATGAAACAATTTTACATTGCAAGGTTAATGAATGGATAATATTTTTGATTCGAACCAAGACATCAAGACGATTAGTATTGAAGAGTCGATAAAGACCAGCTATCTTGATTATTCGATGAGCGTTATCATTGGGCGTGCACTTCCGGATGCACGAGATGGATTAAAACCCGTACACAGAAGAATTTTATATGCGATGAACGATCTTGCGATCTCTTCACGCAGTCCCTATAAAAAATCAGCCCGTATTGTCGGTGATGTTATCGGTAAATACCACCCACACGGTGATACCGCGGTTTATGACGCACTTGTTCGTATGGCACAGCCGTTTTCAATGCGGATTCCGATTGTTGATGGACAAGGAAACTTCGGTTCCATCGATGGCGACAGTGCAGCTGCAATGCGTTATACCGAAGCGCGTATGACACCATTGGCAGAAGAGCTTCTTCGCGACCTTGATAAAGATACCGTTGATTTTGTTCCAAACTATGATGACAGTATGATCGAACCAGATGTATTGCCAAGTCGTGTTCCAAACTTACTTCTTAACGGATCAAGCGGTATTGCGGTTGGTATGGCAACGAATATTCCACCACACTGTTTAGATGAGCTTTTAGATGCACTTCTTTTGTTGATTGAAAACCCAGAAGCCACATTGGATGAGGTGATGGAGTTTATCAAAGGGCCTGATTTCCCAACAAGCGGTATCATCTTCGGTAAAAAAGGCATTCTTGAGGCGTACCGAACGGGACGAGGGCGAGTTAGAATACGTTCTAAGGTGCATATTGAGAAAAAAGGCAATAAAGACATTATTGTTATTGATGAGCTTCCGTACCAAGTCAATAAAGTTCGTTTGATCGAGCAGATCGTTGCGCTTGTTAAAGATAAAATGATCGAAGGTATCAGCGAAATCAGAGATGAGAGTGATAGAGATGGTATTCGTTTGGTTATTGAGCTTAAACGTGAAGCGATGAGTGATATCGTTTTAAACAACCTCTATAAATCAACCAATCTTGAAGTGACTTTTGGTGTTATTTTACTTGCGATCTATAACAAAGAGCCAAAAGTATTTACGTTGATTGAACTTTTACTCCTCTTTTTGCGCCATCGTAAAACCGTTATTATTCGCCGTACTATTTTTGAGCTTGAAAAAGCCAAAGCCAAAGCCCATATTTTAGAGGGCTTAACCATTGCCCTTGATAATATTGATGAAATCATTGCTCTTATTAAAAGCAGTGCTGATACTAAAAGTGCAAAAGATGGCTTGATCGAGCGATTTAATCTGAGTGAAGTTCAAGCAGGCGCTATTCTTGATATGAGACTCCAACGTCTTACGGGGCTTGAGAGAGAAAAAATTGAAAATGAGCTTGCAGAATTGCTTAAAGAGATTCAATACCTTACAGACATTCTTAAAAGTGAAGTTGTTCTGAATGACCTCATTAAAAAAGAGTTGATTGAAATTAAAGATAAATTTAAATCAAAACGTATTACAGAAATCGTTGATGATTATGATGATATTGACGTGGAAGATTTGATTGCTAATGAATCCATGGTTGTGACCATTACACATCGTGGTTATATCAAACGTGTACCATTGAAACAGTATGAGAAACAAAAACGTGGTGGTAAAGGCAAAATTGCGGTAACGACATACGATGATGACTTTATCGAAAGTTTCTTTGTTTCCGATACCCATGATACGTTGATGTTTGTCACCGATCGCGGACAACTCTACTGGCTCAAAGTCTACCGAATTCCAGAAGGAAGTCGTACGGCTAAAGGTAAAGCAGTTGTTAACCTCATTCAGTTACAAGCGGATGAAAAAATTATGGCAATTATTCCAACAACCGATTTTGATGAAACCAAATCATTGGCATTCTTTACGAAAAACGGTGTCATTAAACGTACGAATCTGAGCGAATTTAAAAATATCCGCTCCGTGGGTGTTAGAGCGATTACATTGGATGATGATGATGAGTTGGTAACAGCAAAAGTTGTAACACATGACACAAAAAATCTCTTCATTGTGACGAAAAAAGGTATGTGTATAAGATTTGAAGTCGGTGATGCAAGAGAGATCGGCAGAACTGCACGAGGGGTTACTGGCATTCGCTTTAAAGAAGAGAATGATCGAGTTGTAGGCGCTGCTGTGATTTATAATGATCAAGAAGAGCTTTTAACGGTTACTGAAAAAGGTATCGGAAAACGTACAACGGCAGAAGAGTATCGATTGCAAGGTCGTGGCGGTAAAGGTGTTATTGCTATGAAACTTACGCCAAAAACTGCCGATTTAGTAGGTGTTGTCATCGTTGATGAAGATAAAGACCTGATGGCACTGACAAGTAATGGTAAAATGATTCGCGTCGATATGGAAACCATCCGAAAAGCAGGACGTAATACCAGTGGTGTTAAAGTTGTTTCCGTGGAAGGTACTGATATTGTTGCAAGTATTGCACGATGTCCAAAAGAAGAGATCGATGAGCTTGAGGGTGAATTTGAAGAAGGAGATGAGGGTTCCAACGAGGGAAGCTTGATCTCAGATATAACCCCAAGTGAAGAGTAATTGGAATAGTAGTTGCTTAAAGATAAAAAAATATTTAAAGGTGTCCCTATGAATAGATGGTTTGTAACACTTTTGGCAAGTTTGGGTTTAATTCTATTAGTTGCAGGGTGCTCGGCAAAAAAAGATGAGCCGCCTAAAAATCCAAAAGATGCCATGTATGATTTTAGTAATGAAAAATCAATTGTCGTTTATGGTGAAGGTATTGCACCTCAAAATACAGTCTCTCCTGCACAAGCAATTGCACTTGCAAAACGTGCGGCGATTACCGATGGTTATCGCCAACTTGGTGAGAAACTCTATGGTGTCAAAATCAACTCTACTGAAACAGTTAGGGATGCAATGTTGAAAGATTCTCGTATTACTGCGCAAGTGAATGCTTTGATTAAAGATGCTGCGATTACGGATGCAACCTTTAAAGATGGTTTGTACAGTATTCGAATGGAAGTTACAATGAGTGCACGTAGGTGGCAAGAACTTTTTGCTTATTAATAGGTTTAGCACAAGCGTTTTTTTGCAGTGATCTTTTTTGGTTTTCATACAAAATTGTCACTGTAAATGGCCTTGTCGTTTATGAACAAAAAAACATTGCTCCGGTAATGATCCCTTATGAGGGCAAAGTACAAAAATTGTGTTCTATTGAGTTATCCAACACGCAAAATCTTCCCAAAGAGCAATTTCTACGAAAACACTTTGACGATATTTTACCTTGCTTCTACCAACTCTCTTCTCATCTTCTTGCTTGGAACGATCAATATCTGAAACATGGAAACGATAGAATAGAGTTGGTCATCGAGCCCGTGCGCTTTACAGTAGATTTTAAAGATGAATTTGCTACCATAAATGCCATTAGGTAAAACTCTTTTTGGCAGGATTGATTCAAAATGCATGTTGCAATTGTAGAAGACGATATAAATATGAGAAAATCCCTAGAAATAGCTCTAGGAGAATATGAAGAATTTAAAATCTCTACCTATAAAAGCGCACTTGATGCACTTAAAAAGATTGATTCCAGTGTCGATTTGATTGTTACCGATATTAATATGCCAGGAATGGACGGCATTGAGTTTATTAAAAAACTTGATGGTGCTTATGACATCATTGTCATTACAGGTAATGCAACGCTCAGTCGTGCCATTGAGTCGGTGCGTTTAGGTGTCAAAGATTTTTTAACCAAGCCCTTTGAAATTGAAACACTTGTAGAAGCCATTAAGCGACACGATAAAATTCGAACCAAAGTTAAAGAGAGTTTTGAAAAGATTGATAGTACTAAAGAAGAAAATGGCGATTTTATAGCAAACTCTCCAGAGCTTGAAAAAGCATTGACAATCGCGAGAAAAGCTGCAAAAACAGATGTAAGTGTGCTTCTTTTAGGAGAAAGCGGTGTAGGTAAAGAGCTTTTTGCCAACTACGTGCATAAAAACTCTCCACGCGCTAAAAATTCTTTTGTGGCAATCAATATGGCAGCTATTCCTGAAAACCTTTTGGAAAGTGAGCTTTTTGGCTATGAAAAAGGGGCATTTACGGATGCTATTGCAGAAAAAAAAGGCTACTTTGAAGTTGCCAATGGAGGAACGCTTTTTTTAGATGAAATTGGTGAAATGCCAATGACGCTTCAAGCAAAGCTTTTAAGGGTCATTCAAGAGCGCGTTATGGTGCGCGTGGGTGGAACAAAAGAGCTCACCATTGATGTTCGTATTGTTTCTGCAACGAATGCCGATATTAAACGAAGTATTAAAGAGGGTCATTTTAGGGAAGATCTTTATTATAGGCTCAATACGATTCCTATTGAAATTGCGCCATTGCGTCAACGTAAAGAGGAAATTCTGCCTATTTGCGAGGTTATTTTAGCGCGTGTTACAAAAAAATATGGTTTACAAAAACGCTATTTTTCAGAAGAGGCGATTGAGTCATTAATGACCTATCGTTGGCCAGGCAATATTAGAGAGTTGATCTCTGTCGTAGAACGGGCGGTGATTTTAAGTGATACCGAAGCGATCAGTAAAGAAGACCTCTTTTTGGAAAGCCGAAACTGGTTTAGTTCATAGGAAACAGACACTAGACTTTTTTGATAACTTAATACCAACTCTATTGGGTTATTAAAAAAGTCTCACATAAAAATTAAGGTAAGAGAAATGAAAAAGTACAATGTAGCAATCGTTGGCGCTACGGGTGCAGTTGGTGAAGAACTGTGTAGAGTTTTAGAGGAGGTTGACTTTCCTGTCAATAACTTGATTCCTCTAGCGAGCAGTAAAAGTGCAGGCCTTGAAGTTGAGTTCAAAGGCAAATTATTCAAAGTAATCGAGCTTACTGAAAAATCTTTTGAAGAGAACGATGTTGAGATCGCATTTTTCAGTGCTGGTGGTGATATTTCTGCGCACTATGCTCCCTTCGCAGCGGAAGCAGGTGCAGTTGTGATTGACAATACCAGCCATTTTAGAATGGATCCGGATGTTCCTTTGGTTGTTCCTGAGTGCAATCCAGATGATATTGGACAATGGCAAAACAAAGGTATTATCGCAAATCCAAACTGTTCTACGATTCAAATGGTGCAAGTTTTAAAACCATTGGATGACCTCTTTAACATCACTCGTGTGGATGTTGCAACGTATCAAGCGGTAAGCGGGGCTGGTAAAAGTGGTATGGAAGAGCTTGTTAATCAGATGCAAGACTTTTTTGCATTTAAACTTGATCAGTGTGAACCAAAAACATTTGCACATCAAATTGCACTCAATGTTATTCCTCATATTGATGTTTTCTTAGATAATGACTACACCAAAGAAGAGATGAAAATGGTCAATGAGACTCAAAAAATCTTGAGTAAAACAATGGAAATTAGCGCAACATGCGTGCGCGTTCCCGTTATGCGAAGTCACTCTGAAGCGATTACCATTCATTTTGAAAAAGATGTTAATTTAGAAAAAGCAGTGGAAGCGCTTAAAAATGCTGAAAATGTTGTTGTATTTGATAACCCAGCGAAAAAAGAGTACCCAATGCCAATTATTTCAACGGATACCAACGAGACCTATGTAGGAAGAATTCGTAAAGATATCAATCGTGATAACATACTTCATTTATGGTGTGTTGCTGATCAAATTCGTGTAGGCGCTGCGACCAATGCAGTGAGAATTGCACAAAAATGGATCAAAAGAGAAGAGGCTTAATGCTAGAAAAATTATTTGAGCGAGGGTTGTGGTCGACACGACTCATGACCCTCTTAGCGGTGGTCTTTAGTATTTTAGCCGCTTTTGCACTTTTCTTTTTAGCCAGTGCAGATCTTTACCATGTTTTGGTATTGACCTATCAGTATTTTTTCACATCATTTCATCCTGAAAATTTTCATGCAGATATTGTCGCTGATATTATTGGTGCAATTGATCTTTATTTGATAGCGGTTGTTTTGCTCATTTTTGGGTTTGGTATTTATGAACTTTTTATCTCTGAAATTGATGTAGCCAAAGGCACTGGTGGTGATAAAATTTTGTATGTGAGCTCTTTAGATGAGCTGAAAGATAAAATCGCAAAAGTGATTGTAATGGTCTTAATCGTTAGCTTTTTTCAACGTGTTCTTCATGCTGAATACAAGGGTGCTTTAGAGATGCTCTATCTTTCATTTTCCATTTTAGCTCTTTCGTTAGGACTCTATTTTTTACATAAGAATGGAGGAAAACACGAATGATTTTTGTCGATGCATGTTTTGGTAAAAAAACGCCCTATACGCCTGTGTGGATGATGCGCCAAGCAGGACGTTATTTGCCTGAGTATATGAACGTTAGAGCACAAGCAGGGGATTTTCTCAGCCTGTGTAAGAACCCTGAAAAAGCATGTGAAGTAACGCTTCAACCAGTTGATATTTTAGGGGTGGATGCAGCAATTTTATTTAGCGATATTTTAGTGGTTCCTTTAGAAATGGGCATGGAGCTTCAGTTTTTAAAAGGCGAAGGTCCTGTCTTTTCGCACCCAATCAAAAATCAAGCTGATTTGGATAAGCTCAGTGTTGAAAAAGCGATTGATGGTTTAGGCTATGTTTATGAAACCATCAAACTGATTCGCGGTAAACTCGCTGCCGATAAAGCGCTCATTGGTTTTTGTGGTGCCCCTTGGACGCTTGCAACCTATATGATCGAAGGTCAGGGCACAAAGACCTACGCATTGGTTAAAAAGATGATCTACTCTAATCCACAATTCATGCATGCATTGCTTAAAAAAGTGACGGAAGTGCTTAAGGGTTATATGGAGCGTCAGATTCAAAGTGGTGCGAATGTTGTGATGATTTTTGACTCATGGGCAGCGGCGCTTGAAGAGAGTGCTTATTTTGAATTTAGCTGGTCGTATATGAAAGAGATTAGTGCCTATTTAAAATCAAAATATCCACATGTGCCTGTCATTCTATTTCCAAAAGGCATTAGTGGTTATTTGGATAAAATTGATGGTGAATTTGATGTTTTTGGTGTGGATTGGTCAACGCCGATTGAGCTAGCCAAAGCAAAATTGGGAGGCAAATATGTCCTTCAAGGCAATATGGAACCCACACGTCTTTACAGCAAAGAGGCGATTGATGAGGGGATTGAGCACATTGTCACCGTTATGAAAAATGAAAGACATATCTTTAATTTAGGACATGGTATTTTGCCAGATATCCCCGTTGAACACGCACAATACTTCATTAAACAAGTACAAACTCGTACAAAGATCTAACCATTTGCCCTTATTTTGAGGGCAAACTTCTTTACATGTAAAGGATTTCCCATGAGCCAGATTATCTTTGGACCTATTACGTCAAGGCGTTTTGGTCAGTCATTGGGCATCGACCTTAGCCCTTTAGTAAAACAATGTAATTTTGATTGCCTCTATTGTGAGCTCAAAGGCGCTAAAACAGTCGATAAAGTTAAAGATACACCTTCATTCAACGAAGTGGTAGATGCGCTTAAAATGGCGCTTACAAAGTATCAAAACCTTGATGTCATCACACTGACTGCAAATGGTGAACCAACACTCTATCCCGAGCTTGACACTTTGGTCGACACAATCCTTCTCATACCCAACCGCCCGAAACTGCTTATTCTCTCAAACGGCTCCACGATTGATAATGAAATGATTCAAGCAACACTTTCTAAAATTGACATCGTTAAACTCTCTTTGGATTGTGTCAGTCCCAAATGTTTTAAAAAACTTGATCGTGCGCATGAAGGGATCGAGATTAGCCACATTATTGAAGGTATGAAGCGCTTTAGAACGCATTATAAAGGTGAAATGGTTATTGAAATTTTAGTGGTTGAAGGGCTCAACGATACCGAAGAAGAGTTTCGTGCTATGAATACGGTGTTGCATGAAATCAATCCCGATCGTATTGATGTAAGCACCATCGATCGCCCACCTGCTTATGCGGTGAAAGGTGTAAGCATTGAGCGTTTGGTTGAACTTTCAAACCTCTTAGAAGATTTACATGTAAACATTGCGTATAAGAAGAATTATATCTCTAAGAAGCGTTATTTTAGTGAAGAAGAGATCTTCGAACTTCTTAAACGCAGACCTCAAAGCTTTGAAGATATAGCGCTGTGTTTTGATGATCAAAGTCTTAAAAATCTCAACCATCTGGTCGATAAAAATGCTTTACATGTAAAAAATATTGCTGGGGTAAATTTCTATAAAGTAACCTAGTGGGCAAAGTGCCCACTACGCTATTAAGCAAGTGCTAATTGCTGTTTTTTGTATTTGACTCTTTGACTATAATAGATCAGGCCATACATGATAAAACCAATGGCATAGGAAAGGTAATAACTAGGAAGCCCCAGTTTTGCGCTCATAAGTTTTGGAAGCATCAAGAATGGAATCACCGCAATCAAGAAAATTCTCTCAATATGATTAATCTTTGTTAAGACAAAACTTTGCGTTGCCGATGTGAAGGCAAACATACCAAAAATGGCACCACCAAAAATAAGCGCAATTTCAAAAGGATTGGTAATCCAAATCCATTTTGAAGGATCATTGGGCTCATTCGCATCAACACCACCAATTAATAGTAGCTCATTGTTAAAGAAGAACATAAATGGCAAGATACCTGTCCTGATGTCATAAATAAAGGCTTGAATACCTGTAATAATAGGATCACTCTTAGCAACGG
Source organism: Sulfurospirillum sp. (assembly GCA_036171535.1). Lineage (GTDB taxonomy): Bacteria > Campylobacterota > Campylobacteria > Campylobacterales > Sulfurospirillaceae > Sulfurospirillum. Next base: position 10,674 of record JAVHRG010000266.1, read on the forward strand.
CGGCGGCGGCGTAGGCTGCCATACCCACAGGAGGTGTGTCATCGGCTAAGATACCAAAATAGAAAACGAACATATGTGCTGCAATAGCAGGAATAAGATATCCATTGCTTCCTGCAAGATCCATGATAATAGGAGCGGTTAAGGCTGCCATAACGATATAGTTCGCCGTTGTTGGAAGTCCCATACCTAAGACTAAAGAGACAAAAGC
>JAVHRG010000267.1:0-10867 GCA_036171535.1 Sulfurospirillum sp.
ATTCTGCCAAAATCACTCGTATTAAAGCGACCTATTCACAAGAAGAACTCGAAGCTGCTCACATTGAGCTTCTTAAATCAAACAATTTTACGTCCAACGTCTACATTAGACCACTGATCTATTTAGGATATGGTGTTATGGGGCTTAACCTTGCGCAAGCGCCTGTCAATACAGCGATTGCGGCATGGCAGTGGGGCAGTTACCTTGGCGACGACGGCATTGAAAACGGTATTCGCGTTAAAATCTCTTCGTTTGCTAGAAATCCGGTCAGTGCCAATATGGGTAAAGCTAAAGCAGCGGCAAACTACCTTAACTCACAAATGGCAAAATATGAAGCCCTAGATGCAGGTTATGAAGAGGCGTTACTGCTCGATGAAGATGGATTTATTGCCGAAGGCAGTGGCGAATGCTTTTTTATCGTCAGAGATGGTGTTTTAATTACGCCGCCTAATGATACATCGCTTGAGAGCATCACACAAGCAACCATTTTAGATCTTGCACGTGAAGCAGGTATCCCCATTGAGCGCAGACGCATTACGCGCGATGAAGCGTATATCTCCGATGAAGCTTTTTTCACAGGAACGGCTGCGGAAGTGACGCCGATCAAAGATATCGATAATTATATTATTGGAGATGGCAAACGAGGTCCTGTCACCAAACAACTTCAATCGGCTTATTTTGATGTTGTCTATGGACGTAATCCAAAATACAAACATCTTTTAACATTTATCTAAATTTCTGCCTCGAAAGAGGCAAACTTTAGTACCATAGCGGCAAGCGTAGGTTTTAAAGCTTTGCTTAAAACCATATTTTAAAATTGAACCAAAGGAAAATTATGCCAGCAGATTTAAACGATTATTTTAAAAAGAAAAATGGGGGAGGAAGTGGAAACAATAGCGGAGGAGGCGATAATGACAATCGCACACCTTTCAACATTGAACCTCCCGATTTTATGAAAAACCTTGGTAAAAAAGCAGGGATTATCTATGTACTGATCGCCATCGTCGTTATTGCAGTGGTTGCCAAGCCTTTTGTTATCATCAATTCTGGTGAAATGGGTATTAAAGCTACTACAGGTAAATTTGAATCAACTCCGATGGAGCCAGGTTTTCATCTTTTTATTCCGTTTATTCAACAAGTTTTTATTGTCGATACAAAAGTTCGCATTATGAATTACTCTTCGAGCGAAGATTTGGGTGAAGTCTTACAAAGAGGCTCAGGTATCAAAAAAAATGCAGCTATTTCCGTTCTTGATGCAAGAGGGCTTCCTGTTTCAATTGAACTCACAGTTCAATATAAATTAGAGCCAACAACTGCACCTCAAACGATTGCAACATGGGGTATGGCGTGGGAAGATAAAATTATCAACCCTGTCGTTAGAGATGTTACAAGAGCTGTTGTTGGTAAGTTTAACGCAGAAGAATTACCACAAAGACGTAATGAGATTGCTGTCAATATCGAAGAAGGCATTCGTAAAGCCATCGACGCACAACCAGGAAAGCCTGTAGAACTTCTTACCATGCAACTCAGAGAAATTTTACTTCCTTCAAAAATTAAAGAACAAATTGAAAAAGTTCAAGTAGCAAAACAAGAAGTTGAGCGAACAAGATACGAAGTAGAAATAGCAAATCAACAAGCCCTTAAACGTGCTGCTGAAGCTGAAGGTCAAGCCAAAGCGAGACAAATCAATGCTCAAGGTGAAGCAAATGCTGTAAAAATTGAAGCAGATGCAGATGCCTATGCCAATAAAAAAATCAGTGAAAGTATTTCTGATCCACTCTTAAAACTTCGCCAAATTGAAGTCCAAGGAAAGTTTAACGAAGCTCTTAAAGAAAACAAAGATGCCAAAATTTTCCTAACTCCTGGTGGTTCAACCCCTAATATTTGGGTTGATACCAAAGATAACCAAAAAGCGGTCAGTATAGCCAAATGAGTTCAACACTAATGAATTCCATCGATTGGAAGACTTTTCCACTTCTGCCTGTCATCGCTCAAGACATAAAGAGTGGTGAAGTTTTGATGCTTGCGTATATGAACCAAGAAGCACTCTCTTTAACTCTGCAAACAGGACTTGCTCACTACTATTCCAGAAGCCGCCAAAGCCTCTGGAAAAAGGGTGAAACCAGTGGTCACGTCCAACATGTTAAAGAAGCTTATTTGGATTGTGATAGCGATACGCTACTGCTTAAAGTGGAACAAGAAGGTGTCGCATGCCATACCGGACGCTCTTCATGCTTTTTTAACCGCATCGATGTTGAAGAAACACCAAAAGCGCCTGAAATGGAGATTGAAGCATATTCAATTACCGATAAAATCTATCATATCATTCAAGAGCGAAAACAGGCTGACCCTAAAAGCTCTTATGTTGCTTCACTGCTTCAAAAAGGCGATAATAGCATCCTTAAAAAAGTGGTTGAAGAAGCAGGAGAGTTCTGCTTTGCCTGTAAAGACAACGATAGTAAAGAGATCATTTATGAAGCAGCTGATCTTATGTTTCACACTCTTGTTGCATTGGGGGCTAAAAACATTCATCCATCCCTTATTTCCAAAGAGCTTGAAAGACGCTTTGGGCTCAGTGGAATAGAGGAGAAAAATAGCCGCAATGAACACTGATGCCCTTAAATTATCACTATTGACCTACATTAAACATTTTGGTCTTTATGATTATTTAGCGTTTGGTTGGTTATTATTTACTTTCTTTATCTTAATCATACTAGCTAGTTTAATAGCGAGACGCTCTTCTATAGCGTCTCTTCTTATAGTCATCTTTGCTCTTCTTCTTCTGGTGGTTTCTCCTTTCTTTATCAAAATAAAACTGGGAGATACGCTCAGAGCAACAAAGACAGAAATTACTATGGTCAAAAAATTAACCTTTTCAGCATCCCTTATTGTTGAAGGAAATATTTACAATCATTCTACTAAAGATTTTTCACTTTGTTTGATTCGTACTTCTATTTTTAAACAAACAGATTCACAAGGTTTCAAGGCATATCTAAATTCTCTAAAACCAATTGCCAATCAGTCGATATTAGTTACAAAGGACCTTTTAAAAGAGGAAACCATGGAATACCAAGCAGTTTTTGATGGTTTTGAATACAGTGGTGATGTATTTGCAACATTAAAAGCAGAATGCTACTAAAGGAGTAACTGTGACCTATTTTACACTACTTCATTGGTTTATTATTCTTCTTATATTTCTTATATTTTCTCTTGTTTTGATACTTACTATCCGTAATCATGATAGTAAATCTTCTTTATTTGCGCCCATTGTCGCCAATATATTCATTACGGCTATTATCGCTTTTTTTGCCATTTATGGTCTCGATAAATACACTAAAGTTGCCCGATTAGAAAATATAACGCAGAAAAAAGTATTGATTAATGAATCTTTTTCCATTTCGGGACAAATTCGTAATATTGGTAATTTTCAAATAGGAAGATGTACTTTAGAAGTTAAGATTTCCAATGAGCTTGGGGATACTGCAGGATCGGGGTCTATTGTATTTGAACCAAAATCGGCTTTTGACAATCTTTTCAGCAAGGATTCTGGCAATTCTGTAGACACAACAAAAGAATTTGTCATTGCAGAAAACCTACATAAAAATGAAATGCGAAATTTTACTGTGTTTATGCGCTATCCACCGTCTTTTTCAAAGCCATATATACGCTATGAGCTTTTTTGTCACTAAGTTCCTATAATAGCTTTTAATAAAGAAGTCCTTCTTTTTTAAGGGCTTCACGAATATTGAACATTTGTTGATGTTTGGTATAGCACCATGATGGTGATAAAAGAGTATCATCTTCAATACCTGCAGTCACGCGTTGAAGCATAACACCTTCTGGTAAAAGTTTGATTGCTTTAATGATAGTTTGAATGTAGGACTCTTCTGAAATTGGAATAAAGTCTCCTCTATGAAGATCATTGGCTAAAGCTGTTCGTTTTACAACATATAAAGGATGAAATTTAAAAGATTCGACACCTAGACTAAGTGCAAATTTAACACTTTCTAAAGCCATTTCAGGTGTTTCGCCAGGTAGCCCAAAGATTACATGGGCACATATTTTAAGTCCATACTGATGTGTTAAAGTAATGTATGTTTCAATATTGGCACTATCATGCCCTCTATTGATACGTTTTAATGTTGTATCAGAGGAAGATTGTACCCCATATTCCACCCAAATTTCATACTTTTTGGAAAGTTCCGCTAAATAAGCTATCACTTCTTCTGTCACACTATCTGTACGTGTTCCAATACTTAAGCCTACCACACCTTCAAAGCTTAAAGCTTTTGTATAAAGCGCTTTAAGTGTTTCAAGTGGGGCATACGTGTTAGTAAACGATTGAAAATAGATAATAAATTTTTGTGCTCCAAATTTCTTTGATAATACTTTCTTTGTCTTTTTATACTGAGCTTCGAGTTGAATAAGTTGGAACTCTAGGTAAGGATTTTCTGAAGAGGGATGTAAGTAAAAACGTTTAGCTTGTTTATGTTCTAAATTAGGGCTAAAAGACTCATTTTCACAAAAAATACAGCCACCTCGTGCAACCGTACCATCAATATTAGGGCAGGTAAATCCAGAGATTGAGACAGGTATTTTATAAATATTCTCCCCAAATTTCGCTCTAAAGTACCGCCCCGCAGTTAAAATCTCGCGCATTATTTAATAAAATAATTTCCATCAAAACTCACCAATGAGTAATTCATATCATTTCCAATACTCTCTTTAAGTGCATCAATACTTAAGAATGCCAAGGAATCTGCTTCAATATACTCTCTGACCTCTTCAACGGTTTTATTGGCACTAATAAGCTCTTTATAACTTGGAGTGTCAATACCATACAAACAGGGATGCTCAATCGTTGGAGAAGCAATACGCATATGTACTTCAGCAGCACCCGCACGCTTTAATAATTTAACGATCTGCCTCGAAGTGGTTCCTCTTACGATACTATCGTCAACCACAACAATTTTCTTACCCTCTAAAATTTTATGAATCGGAGAGAGTTTAAGTTTTACTTTGAGATCACGTACCGCTTGTGTAGGTTCAATAAATGTTCTTCCAACATAATGATTTCGAACAATTGCCATTTCAAAAGGAATACCACTGGCTTGTGCATAGCCTAAAGCTGCACTTACCCCACTATCAGGTACGGGGATAACAAGGTCTGCTTCAACTGGGGCAAGTTCTGCAAGCTTCATTCCCATTTTTTTACGCGCTGCATAAACATTTTTACCTTCTATAACACTATCAGGTCGTGCAAAATAGATAAATTCAAAGGCACAAATATGTGGATCTGGCTCAAAAAGTTGAATACTTTCAAATGTCTCTTTACCTTGTTGAAAAATCACCATTTCGCCAGGTCGGACATCTCTTACAAACTCTGCATCTACAAGATCAAGTGCGCATGTTTCGCTCGCAACTATATACCCACCTTCTTTCATTTTTCCAATGGACAAAGGACGTACACCATAGCGATCACGTATTGCAAACATTTTTGATCTACTTTGAATTAAAAGACAATAAGCACCCTTGATAATATTAAGTGCTTCAATGATACGATCTTTCAGTTTACCTTGTTGTGAGCGTGCAATTAAATGGATGATATTTTCTGTATCCATAGAAGATTGGAAAATAGCACCTTGCTCAACGAGTTTGCTTCTGACTTCATGCTTATTAATGAGATTGCCATTATGAACAATCGAAATATCACCCAATTTATAGCTTGCGGCAACCGGTTGAGCGTCTTTAACAGAGTCGCTTCCTGCTGTAGAATAGCGGTTATGCCCTATTGCCATATCACCATGTAAGAAAGCCAGTTTTCCTTCATTAAACACTTCGGTGACTAATCCATTATCTTTAATAGTTCGAATTTTCTTGCCATCACTGGCACTGATACCTGTTGCCTCTTGTCCACGATGTTGCATCGCAAACAGAGCATAATAAGCTATCTTAGAAGCATGTTTTACATCAAATACACCAACAATTGCGCACATAAGTTCATATCACCTTTTTTTAAAGACCTAAACAGTCATTAATTGTATAAAGACCATTAGGTTGATTGATGATCCACTTTGCGGCTTTAATAGCACCTTTGGCAAAGGTATCACGACTGGTTGCTGTATGGTTCATTTCAATAAATTCACCATCATTGTAAAATCCTACGGTATGACGTCCTACGATATCACCGCCACGAAGGGCCATAATAGCGATCTCATCTTTAGTACGTTCGCCAATAAGACCGTTACGCCCACTGATGCGGACATCATCTAAATTAAGACCTCGTCCACGCGCAGCATGTTCGCCAAGTGTTAATGCAGTACCACTTGGAGCATCTTTTTTAAAGCGATGATGTTGTTCAACGATTTCAATATCAAAATCACGGAGACTTTTAGAAGCAAGCTCAACCAAGTGATTCAAGACAGCTACTCCTAAAGACATATTAGTAGAGTAAAGAATAGGCATATTATTTGCGGCTTCTTTTAAAAGGTTTTGTTGGTGTTCATTCAATCCTGTTGTTCCAATCACTAAAGGTATTGGATGTTTTAAAGCATTTTCCAGCAATGTTTCCGTACCAATAGCAATTGTAAAATCAATTACAACATCACTTTTTTGCAAAAGGGTAAGAACATCATCGGTCACAACTGCATCTTTAGGAGGAGTAAAACTAAACTCTTCTATGGCATGTAAAACATACGGTTTTGCTTCTTTATCTTTAATAAGATTATCAATAAGTAATCTGCCCACCCTACCAGTTGAGCCGTGAATTCCAACATGTATCATTCTAATTTTCCCTTCTTCTTAATGGTTCACATATTCTAATGCTTGGATACCAGCTGTCGCGCCATCTCCTGCAGCACATACCACTTGTTTTGAAGCTTTTGTCCTTAAATCACCTGCAGCAAAAAGTCCTTTTACAGATGTTTTCATGCTAAGATCTACAACAACATTACCGCTCTCATCCATTTCACATAAAAAATTCCCATTTTCTTGCTTTAGAATTGTATTATTGACATTCATTCCAACAAAGACAAAGACTCCAGGAACGGCAATATCTCTTTCGTTTCCTGCATTATCTACGACAATAATGCCATTTAAACCCATTTTATCACCATAAGCTTTTTTCACCGTAACGTTTAATATAAGTTCTATTTTGGGGTTATTTCTCACTTTTTCAATAGTGCTTGGACTTGCCCTAAAGGTATCACGTCTATGAACTAAATAGACTTTTGAACAAATATGAGAAAGGTAGAGTGCTTCTTCTAAAGCCGTATCACCACCACCTAAAGCTACAACTTCTTTATTTTTATAAAAAAAGCCATCACAGGTTGCACAAGTACTTACACCTTTGCCAAAAAGTTCTGTTTCACCTTCAAAGTTAGCACGTTTAGGAGTACTTCCAGTACATACAATGACACTTTTAGCCTGTTCATTTTTCCCACCTGCTAAATCAATCTGAAATGTACCATCTTCATTTTTCGAGATACGCGTGACCTCTTCCATTGCATGTTTTAAACCAAAACGCATACACTGTTCTGACCAAGGAGCCATAAAATCCAATCCACTTAAAATTTCTGCGCTTCCTGGATAATTCTCAATTTCACTACTGCTAGTGATTTGTCCGCCTGGAAGCCCTTTTTCAAACATCACTACATTTTTTAAACCACCGCGTGTTGCATACAATCCGGCACTGAGTCCTGCAGGACCTCCGCCAATAATTGCTAGATCTAACATGATTTTTCCTTATCTTTTTTTAAACTTTTTGAATGATATAATGCCTATTAACAGATACAAATCATATTTTAGTCTAAAAGAGGTTTTGTAGCCAAGGAAGTCTAACGACTCCCTTGAGAAATTTTTATTAAAGAAGTGAATTAACTTTATCAGCTAAAACTTGTTTTGATGATGCACCAATCATTTGGTCTACTAACTCACCATTTTTAAAGAAAAGAATAGTTGGAATTGATCTAATGCCATACTTAATTGCAACATCTTGCTCTTCATCAGTATTGACTTTACAAATCTTTGCTTTACCATCAAAATCGCCAGCCAATTCATCAATCACTGGAGCAATCATACGACAAGGTCCACACCAAGGTGCCCAGAAGTCTACCAATGCTACACCTTCAGCTACAGTACTATCAAAATTTGATGCATTTAACTCTATGTATTTTCCCATTTTTTTCCCCTAAAACGTTATTTTATATCTATTCAATTATACTCACTCTAACTTTAAAATTACCATAGCAGTTAAAGTTATTTTTTTAGTAACTAATATTTTTTATTATTTCTATTTTTTGAGGTGTAATGAGGATTGCATCAATTTGATAATCATGGGAATTGGAATGTGTCAATAAATAATAATTGATTGTTTTAATAATTTTAGTCATTTTTGAGGCGGTTATTCTGGTAACAGGATCATATTTTTCTGAAAATTTGACTTCACAAAAATGGAGAATATTGTCTTTTAGTGCAATGATATCAATCTCTCCAAATTTTGAATGAAAATTTCGTGCAAGGAGAGTATAACCCTCTTTTTCAAGATAATAAGAGGCTTTTTCTTCAGCCTCCATACCTTCTTGTAACCCCATTAAGCCTCGATGCGTATCATTGCAGGTTTTAATTCAACAAATGATAATTCACTAAGTTCCTGAATTGCTTTTTGAATATCTTTTTCTTTACATTTATGAGTTGAAAAAAGTAATACGGCACTCTCTTTTTTCTGGGCATCTTGTTTTTGTAAAAAACTACTAATTGAAATAGAATATTTTCCCAAAATTTCAGAAATCTTGGAGAGAACGCCAATTCTATCCACTACTGTGACGCGAATGTAATATTGTGTATAAATTTCATCTTTATTCATCAACGTTAAACCACTTTTTTCAAGTGGTTTAATAAACCCTAACATTGGTGAATTTTGTGTGTGCCGTGCAATATCAATAAGGTCTGAAACAACAGCACTTGCGGTGGCACTTCCGCCAGCACCTGGTCCATAATACATCGTTTCACCTACACGATCTCCAATAACGCTAATACCGTTCATTACTCCATCCACCTTAGCAATCATTTGTTTGATAGGTACTAATGCAGGATGTACACGAAGTTCGACTTTATCTCCACTCTTTTTAGCAATCGCAAGCAGTTTAATGTTATAGCCAAACTCTTTTGCAAAATAGATATCCTCGCTATTGATATGTTCAATTCCTTCAATCAAAATTTCTTCAGGTTTCACATCAATTCCATAGGCAATACTTGCTAAAATGAGTAGCTTATGGGCTGCATCAAATCCTCCAACATCAAAGGTTGGATCAGCCTCTGCATAACCTAGTGCTTGGGCTTCCCTTAGAACATCTGCAAATTCTGCTTTTTCATTCATCATCTTCGTTAAAATAAAATTGCACGTACCATTCATAATACCTTTAATGGCTTCAATATGATTGGCACTCAAACCCTCACGAAGCGCTTTAATAATCGGAATACCGCCAGCTACACTTGCTTCGTACCCAATAGGTATAGCACCTGCAAGATCGCGCAGTTCATAGCGATGGTATGCTAAAAGAGCTTTATTGGCTGTCACAACAGCTTTTTTATTTTTGAGTGCATGCGTTACAATTTTATAAGCTTCATCGACACCGCCCATTAATTCAACAACAACATCCACATCTGGATTTTCTAAAACATCATTAACATCATTACTTAAAGGGATGTTAACATCCCTTTTTTTGGTTATATCTTTTACGACACCCATAATAGGAACAATTTTTTTGCCACTACGCGCTGTGATAATATCTTCATTTTCTTGTAAGATTTTAACTACGTGGCTACCAACTGTTCCTACACCAATAATTCCAACTCTGATCATTCTTTAACCTTCTAAACTCTTCAAATACTTCTTAATATTACGCGCAGCTTGACGTATTCTATTTTCATTTTCAATGAGTGCAATTCTCACATATCCTTCACCACTCTCACCAAAACCAATGCCTGGGCTTACCGCAATTTTTGCTTCTTGTAGCAGCTGCTTAGCAAACTCCATGCTTCCCAAATGCGCCGCAACTTTAGGGATTTTTGCCCATACAAACATCGTTGATTTTGGTTTTTCCATCGGCCAACCTGCATTGTTAAAGCTCTCAACTAAAATATCGCGACGTTTATGATATGTCTCCCTAATTTCATCGACACACTCTTGTGGACCATCAAGCGCAACCGTTGAAGCAACTTGAATTGGAGTAAACATACCATAATCGAACCATGATTTTATTTTCTGTAAAGCTCCAATCAATTTTTTGTTACCGACAACAAAACCTACACGCCAGCCTGCCATATTGTAGCTTTTAGAAAGTGTATAACACTCAACAGCAACATCTTTCGCACCCTCAACTTGGAAAATAGAAGGAGTTACATAACCATCATACGTAAGATCAGCATACGCAATATCACTAATAATATAAAATCGCTCTTCTTTTGCATAGGCTACAAGTTCTTCATAAAAAGAGACATCCGTGGTCACACACGTTGGGTTATGTGGAAAATTCACAACGACAAATTTAGGTTTTGGAGCTGATTCTTTAAATACTTTTTTGAGCTTTGTAAAAAATTTCTCTTTGTCAAGTTCATACTTTTCATTATAATCGATTCCAAACTTATGAACATTTCCACCTGCAATCATAAATGCATAGGCATGTATCGGGTATGCAGGATCAGGAACAACAGCAACATCACCTGGATTCATAATTGCTTGTGCCAAATGCACAAATCCCTCTTTACTTCCTAGTGTTGCAACCGCTTCCGTATTTGGATCCAATGTTACACCGTATTTGCGTAAATACCAATTACAGATAGCTAGGCGAAGTTTATAAATTCCTTT
>JAVHRG010000268.1:0-3207 GCA_036171535.1 Sulfurospirillum sp.
TGCACAATGCTACTGATGTAACCCTCCGCGATTTGTGCTGTATTGGAACGCCTACCATCTAACAATAACTGCACCATTGCTTTTTCATTTTGTATTTGTTTGCTAAAGCCTTGAGGTATAACAAGAACAGCTAAAACTTTTTGGGTATTGAGAAGTTCTGCCACGTCATGCTCACTCTTAATCTGCACAAGGTTTTTAATGTACGAGGAGCCTTTAAAGTCTTGAATCAGAGCTTGACTTGCCTGTGAGCCATCGTGATCAAACACCGCTAAATCAATATTTTTTACCTCCAATGTCGCGGCAAAAGAAAATATTAACACTTGTATTAAAGGTGGTACGATCACCACAAAAAGACTTTTTTTGTCATTTTTTATAGCTAACGCTTCTTTACGAATGAGTGCCCATAACCGTGTAATCATTCCAATCCCTTTTTACTTTTCTTGACAACCAGTAAGAAAAAGAAAAGCCCGACAAGAAACATACACACCATGTCTTTGATAAAAATAGAAGGTATATCTCCCACAAGAAAAATTGTCTGCAAGGACTCAACAAAATAACGCGCAGGAATGATGTGTGTAAAAATTTGCAACCAGTAAGGCATATTGTTGATCTCAAATAAAAAACCCGATAATAAAAATGCCGGTAGATAGCCTGCAACGATTGAAACTTGTGCAGCAACAAATTGGTTTTTTGCAACCGTGGAAATCAGTAAGCCAATGCTAAGCGAAGGGAAAAGGTAAAAAGCACTTAAAAGAAATAAGATCCAGATACTGCCTTCAAAAGGAATCTCATACCAAAAATAAGCCACACCAAAACAGAGCACCATCGAGCCCATACCTAAACAAAAATACGGTATTAATTTGCCGAGTATAATCTCTATCATTGAAGCGGGTGTTGCCATCAATGCTTCCATCGTACCTCGTTCCCACTCACGCGCGATCACCAAAGCCGTCAGCAAAGTACCGATCAATGTCATGATAACCGCGATGGAGCCTGGAAGTAAAAAATAACGACTCGAAAGTGGTGGATTGAACCAATAACGCGGAATAACCGTAATACCTGCTGAGGGCATTATTCCTTCTTGTTCCGCCCATTTTTGGATAATCTTCGAGGCATAATTTTGAATTAAACCTCCTGTGTTAGGCTCTGTTGCATCGATTAAAAGTTGTATCGCGTAGGTATTGTTTTTTCCGAAATTACCAGAGACTTCCATCACGCCTTTGAGATGGCCATCTTGAAGTGATTGGATTAATTTTTGTTTATCATACTGTATTGATGTGTCGAAAAAAGGCGATCCAACAAAAGAAGTTACTAGTTCATGTGCCTCTTTCGTATTACTTTTAGGAAATATCCCCAAAGGAATATGTTTCGCATCTAATGAAACAGCATATCCCATCAAAAAAAGTAAAATAAGGGGCAAGATAACGGCAATTAAAATGGCGCTTGGATCGCGTATGATTTGAAGGCTTTCTTTGAGCAAAAGGGCAACAAGACGTTTACTTTTCATCTATAAGCCTTTGATCATATGCTTGTATCAAATGAATAAAAGCCTCTTCCATTGTCGCATCCAAAGAGACAAGATGTTTAAGCTCATCGGGTGTTCCCGAAGCAATGGCTTTGCCTTTATAAATCAACATAATCCGATCACAATACTCCGCTTCATCCATAAAATGCGTGCTCACCATCACTGAAACACCTTTTTTGACAATGCCGTTGATGTGTGTCCAAAACTCTTTGCGAGTGATGGGATCAACTCCGCTGGTCGGTTCATCTAAAAACAGAACCAAAGGCTCATGCATCAAGGCACACGAAAGCGCTAAACGCTGTTTAATGCCTAGAGGTAAGAGGTCTGCTTGGGTTTGAAGATGTGGTTTGAATTCAAATGTTTGAATGATATCTTTTATTTTTTGCGCGCATTTTTGACCAGACAAGCCATACACGCCTGCAAAAAAATCTAAGTTATCTTGAACACTTAAACTCCCGTATAATGAAAATTTTTGTGCCATATAGCCTATATGTGTTCGCGCATTTGCCCCAGCAACATAGAGGTCTTCACCCATCACTTTCGCAGTACCTTGTGTTGGAACAAGCAATCCGCAAAGCATTTTAAAAGTGGTTGATTTTCCAGCACCATTAGGTCCTAAAAAGCCAAATATTTCCCCTCGTCCAATTTCAAAATCAATATGATCTGTTGCTGTAAAATTACCAAATTTTTTGGTTAAATTCTTGGCTTCTATCAGAAGCGAATGGCTCATTGGAGTCGTAGCCATTTTTGTAGCTAAGAGTGATTCAGGTTCGGTTTTAACTCCCAATAAACGGACAAAAGCATCTTCAAAGGTGGGATCACACACCACCGCTTTTGCTTTGGCATCATAGGCATGTAACGCATCAAAGGGGAAAGAGGCATTTTCTTTCAGGTTAACGCGTATCGCTTCACCCACTAACACTGCGTCCATGACGTCTTCTAAATGCAACAACGCCGTTAAGAGTGCTCGCTTATCACTGTTTATGTTTTCAATACGGTACACATAGCCAATCAACGGCGCTTTCATAATTGTAGGCGTGCCTTGGTACAAGGCATTACCTTCATTGAGCAATATCACAGAATCACATTTATCGGCTTCATCTAAATACGATGTGCCCCACAAAACTGCAATATCTTCTTTCAGAAGACTCTGAATCATTTCCCAAAGATTTTTACGCGAAATTGGGTCAACCCCAACACCTGGTTCATCTAACAGTAACAGTTTTGGTTTTTTAATCAACGCGCAGGCTAGACCTAGTTTTTGCTTCATCCCGCCTGAAAGCGCTCCTGCCTTACGTGTATAAAAAGCCGAAAGATCGGTAAAATCTAAGAGCTCTTTGATGCGTTTTGTAGGTTCTTCAACGTCTTGCAAAGCCGCATAAAGTCGCATATTTTCTGCGACACTCAAGTCTTCATACAAACCAAATTTTTGAGGCATATAACCAATTTGCTGTAAAAAGTCACTTTGAGAGCAAGGCATGGTCGTACCTAAAATTTCCAACGATCCACTACTGGATTTTAACAACCCTGCTAAGATACGAATCAGTGTTGTTTTTCCAGCACCATCAGGTCCCACCAGCCCTGTAATCTTTCCGCTCTCGATATTAAAATTTAACGCATCAAAAGCTGGTTTCTGACTATTTGCAAATGTTTTAGAGAGGTTTTGAGACGTTACAATCGTC